>DASCOW010000185.1:0-8151 GCA_036012205.1 Verrucomicrobiota bacterium | reverse complement strand
CCATAACCGTTTTGTGGGCAGGGGGATATGCATCGGGATGCTCGATCGCGGTTATCCAAAAATCCCCATCCAACGGAGAGCCAATCGCGCAAACTGAACTCGTTCCACCGTGGATCAAAGCTCCCTCCACCCCCGCCTCCCTCAAAATTTCAGCTGCAACCTCCACGGCAAAGCCTTTGCCGATGGCGCCGAGGTCAATCTTTACTCCAGGACGATCAAACTGCACCGTAAAGTTTTCAGCTTCCAAATTAACCAGATTCATCCCGACACATTCCCGAGCCTTGGCCAGCTCTTCTGCATCGGGGACACAGCTTGGGCCATCAACAAACCCCCAACACCGCATCAGCGGAGCAACCGTAATGTCGAATGCGCCGCCGCTGAGTTCATGAATGCGCTTGGCCTCCTGTAGGAGGCGAAACAATCCCGGCTCCACCGGCATCGGTTCAAGCACGGCACCGGCGTTGATTCGGCTCACCTCGCTTGAAGGATCGTAATAATTCAGTTGCGCCGACAACTCGGAGATCTCATCAAGGGCCTCCTCTCCTGCCGCACGCAGCCCCGGTTCGTCATCGCCGTGCAGCACCATCTCAAAGCGAGTGGCCATGGCATTTCGAGCAAGAGAGACGGTTTTCATAAGCGCTGTTTGGCCAGACAAGGGCTACGCTGCGGGAAACGGCCCGCCTACATTGATGCGATGCTTAAGGCAGTAAGCAGCGTTGGCGACGTACTTCATGGCCCAGCCTTTCAATCCGGCTCGATCCTCGTCGGCAAGCTTGCGGATCACCCTTGCCGGACAGCCTACCGCCATCGAGCCATCGGGAATTTCCTGTCCCGGCTTCACCAACGCATTCGCGCCGACGATGCATTGGCTGCCAACCACAGCCCCATCGAGAATGGTGGCGCCCATGCCGACCAGCGTCTCGTCGCCCACCCGGCAGGCATGCACGACCGCCGAGTGGCCAACCGTCACATAGTCGCCGATGTAACAGCCGAAGTCGTCGGCAATATGCAGCACGGCGTTGTCCTGAATATTCGATCCTACGCCGACAACGATCTCGTGTATGTCACCCCGCAGCACCGCGTTGAACCAAACACTCGACTGTCTCCCGAGCGTCACCGCGCCAAACACCACCGCTGACTTGGCGATGTAAACGTCTTCGCCAACCGACGGTTTCTGCTGCAGGTATTTATCTAGTCGCTGATTGACGGAATGATCCGATTCCATACTCCGCCCGCACGCTAAGCTGCCTGTCGACAGGGGTCAACGGCAGCTTGGGCAGATGACTCGGGCGGGGACGTGCTGGGAATCGTTCTGCCCGACCAAACGAATGCGGCGTTGGGGGAAGCAGGCGTTGCAGCTCGAAAAGCGTTCGAGATCCCAGAGGTCGGAGAAGACGCGGCCGCGTGCTAGGCTGACGCCGTAGTCCATCACTTCCTCCAGTTGGCCCAGCGCAGGCTCGGTGAATTGACCGGCGGCAGCGAGACGATCCATCGCGCCGTTGCCAGTTCGGGTGGGAATCAGCACGGTGACTGTCGCCCCGCAGTCCAGCGAAAAATCGACTGAGCGCTTGGCCCACTCGACAGATTCGTCAGTCGGGATGAATGGCGGTTGGAGTAAAACGAAAGTGCGCAGGGATATTTCATTACGTGTAATGAATTCAGCGGCAGCGCGAAACTGCTCGAGAGTCACTCTCTTGTTGAGTTTTTCCAGCGCCGCCGGGTGGACGGTTTCGAGGCCAAGCGCGATCTCAAGCTGGCCGCTGAGGCGGTCGCGAAACCGAAGGCAGCGATCCCCAATCAGGGCAGGGTGGCACTCGACGATGATGCGGCCAAACTTGGCCAAACGCTCGGAGATTGCGGCATCTTCGGCTTCAGGGATGGCTTGCTCATCAAAGAAACTGCCGGCGTTGTAGAGTTTGACTTGGCTCAGTTGGGCCAAACTACCGCCTTTGCATTCCGTGAGACCAAGCGCAAAGTCGATTTGTTCAGCGATCGTCTCGGCGGACGCCGTCTCATCGAGGGTGTTCTGCCAGAGATCGCACATGAGGCAGCGCCACGGGCATTCCTTGTTGGTGAGAAAAATCGCCACGCCATCGACGAGTTGGCCGTCGGAAGCGCGTTCCTTCTCGAGCAGCCAAGCGTAGGGGCGGCTGGGGTTGAGCAGGTTCTTCGGGCCGCGTTGCCCGATAATCCAGCGGCTGCGGGAGGCCGGGGATTCCGGATAAAGCCAACCGGTGTCTGCGGAGGGGTCAGGAATAAAGCTCGAGGAATTTTCGACGAAGTTGCCCCTCGCCGGCAGGGATGTTTTCTCGAAGCGAATCGACCGACATTGCGCCGTGTTGAAAGCGGCGTTTTTCAAAAACAGGTATGTCGAAGCCAAGCGCTGACTTAACGCCGCGAGCAACGATGTCGCCTTTCAACGCGTAAAGTTTGTCGACGTCGTAGCCGGTCAACTCGACAAACGGGATGCCTTCGGCCACCTCGACGACATCAGGCCGCGTGAACGGGCTAAAACCTTTGAAGCCAAAATGATGACTTGGCGCATAAGTGCGAGCGTACGATCGACTAAGGCCGCCAGAATAAGTGAGAGAATGCTTGATGGTGCCGACGCCCCAGCCTTCCTGATAGAGCATCTGGTTGTTGACGACGCTGCGAATGGTCAGCTCCGGGTTTTCCTCGATGGGATAATCCTTCAGGTTTTCGTCGCCGCCATCACCGTCAATAAGATATTTCCAGTCAGGATATTTTTTCCGGATGCCTCGGCACAGTGCGATCGCCATCGAGGCGGACTCGATGTCGAGTATCTTGTAGTCCTCGACGATCTGGATCGTCTCCGCGACGTCGATGTCGTCAAGGCTGGACTCGATTGGCTCGAGAAACATTCCCATGTCCAGCTTGCCGAGGAAGTCCTTGCACTGCTGCAGGTCGGGGCCATCGCCGAAGCTCAGCGTGAATGCCTTGAGTCGGCCGAGGTCACAGCCTTGCTCGCGCAGGACGGCATAGGAGGCGAGAAAGACCGCGCCACTGTCGATGCCGCCGGAGAAACAGCAGCCGATCGGCTCGGTTTCCGGGATTCGTTCAATCCACTTCGCCACCTCTTTTTTAAGCGCGGCGATATAGTCGTTGCCTATAGGATCGAGGTCGGCGGAGTACTTGTTGCGGACCGGATTAAAAAACCGCTCGTAAGTCGGATCGGGATCAGGGCAGCCGACGAGTTGGATCGTCACCAGATAATGCGCTGGAACCATGCGCGTGTAGTATGGATGAAACTGATCCCCGAACCCCTGTTCCTCGAGCCATTGCCGGATGGCGTCGATGCGATGGGCAACGATGAGCGCCGGCCCCTCGATTTGCTTCGCCAAAAAATAGCGCAGCGGACGGTCGAGCGAGCGGGCCAGCTTCACCGACTTGCCATCCTTCGCGACGAGCGCGAAAGAGCCGTCGAAACCGCGAAGGGTTTCCGCCGCGCCGGCGAGCATACGATTGCGCGCCTCGTCGGGGGAAAGGTTGAGCAGCTCGGTTTCGTTGGGGTCAGTCAGGTCGACGACGCGTTCAATGTACTCGTGCATGGCCGCCGATTGTTCACAAGCGTCCCTAAACGTCAACTCACACAAACCAACAAAAATAAGAAAACAGATTTTCAGGACAGACCAAGACTATTTTTTGGACAAAGATTTCACAGATTCATCACTTTAAAGCCGTGAAATCCGTATCCTTGATGGCCACTTTGTCTCTCCGGGCGGACGGCTGGGGGGTAGCCTTCCCTACTTAAGCATGGCTTAATGCGAGTGATCGTGGTCGCAATCTTCGCCGTGTTCGTGGGAGTGGGTGTGTTCCTCCTCTGGCTTGGGGTCGACCTTGGTGACCTTGGCTTTTTCCTCGAGCAGATCGATGACCTTGGCATTAAGGATCTCCTCCTGAACCTGGTAGAGGGTGCCGTTGTCCTTGAGTTGCTGGGCCAGTTTCTGCGGCTTGACCTTTTGCTGTGTGGCGATTGCGGCGATTTGGCGGCTGATTTCCTGTTCGGTAACCTTGATGCCTTCCTTTTCGGCGATACGAGAGAGGATGTAGTTGGCTCTGACGCGCACCTCGGCGTCGGCCTTGGCGTTGGCGTAAATCTTGTCCTTGTTTTCCTCGATGATCTCCTTGCCCACGCCGCGCTGATGGTTTTGCTGGACGATGTTGTGTACGGCCGCTCGTGTGGCTTCGTTGACGATCGTTTCGGGCAGGTCGCAGGTCACGGATTCGAGAAGCTTGTCCACGCACCAGTTGCGGATCGATTTTTTCTGTGAGTACTCGAGCTCGTTTTTGAGATCGTTCTCCACGCCTTCGCGCAGCTTGGCCATGTTCTCGGCACCGAAACCCTTGGCGAACTCGTCGTCGAGTTCGGGCAGGGATTTTTCCTTCACCTGCACGATCTCGATTTCGTACTTGGCCTCCTTGCCGACGAGTTCCTCGTAGATGAATTCATCGGGGATGGTAACGGTGACGTTTTTTTTGTCGTCTTTGCCGGCACCGACGAGTTCCTCGACGATGCCGGGGATCAGCGGATTTTGTGTCTTGTGCAGCCAGAAATTTTTCTGCTCGGTCAGGCCACGGGCAACCTTGACGAGATCAGTGATCGGCTTGTCTTCGATGGTGCCGATGAAGTTGACCACGATAAAATCATCCTCGCTGGCTGGGCGATCCACATCCGCGTAGCTCACGCGCTGCTCGCGCAGAGCATCCAGCGCCGTGTCGATGTCGGCATCGGTGACGGAACGGCGTTCCGTCTTGACCTCGATGCCGATGTACTCCGGCAGTTCGAAGGCGGGGGCGACCTCGAGCGTGGCGAGGTATTGGAACGGTTTACCGTGGCCGAACTGCAGCTCCTCGACCTCCGGCAGGATCACCGGCTTCAGGTCGTTATCATTGAGGGCTTTGGCATAGCTGTCGGACATGAGGGTGCGCTTGGCTTCATCGCCGATTTTGTCGCCGTAGGAGCGCATAACGTTGGCCAACGGCGCTTTACCGGGCCGGAATCCGGGAAGGTGGGCGTGCCGCCGAAAATCCTTGGCCACAGTGTCGAACTTGGTGTTGACGGTCTCGGCGTCGATCTCGATGCGAAGCTGTTTCTTGCACGGGGACAGGTCTGTAATCGTTACTTCCACGGGAATCTTTCGTTAAAAGTTGGGGGCTTTGGCCGCCGGGAATCGGCCCGGCCAGAGAGGCGGGAGACTAGGTTTGCACCATGGCTTCGTCAAGCCTGCCGCTTGGCCAAGCGGCCTCGACAGGGGCAAAGGGCATCGCGATACTCGCCGCCCATGAACAGCGCAACGACTGCTCTCACCCGCCGGAACTTTATTGGAACCACTGTTGCGCTTGGTGCCGTGGCAGGCACTGCCGGCCTCCCTCGCTTGGCCAACGCAGCTGTGCCGGTGGCCAAGCGCATCAAGCTCGGCATCTCGTCCTACTCGTACTGGCACTTCCGCGACCCGAAGGTGTCCATCGAGACGGTGATCGACAAGACGGCCCGGCTCGGCGTCGAGGGAGTGGACATCCTCCATCGGCAGATGGACTCGGAGGACAACGGCTATATGCAGAAGCTCAAGCGGCACGCGTTCACCAACGGCGTCGACTTGATTTGCCTGTCGATCCATCAGGACTTTGTTGACCCCGATCCTGCCGTGCGCGACAAACACATTGCGCACACGAAGAAGTGCATCGATCTGGCCTATCGCATGGGCATCCCGTGCATCCGGCTCAACTCCGGCCGCTGGGGTACGGTGAAATCTTTCGACGAACTGATGGCGCTGCGTGGCAAGGAGCCGTTGCTGCCGGGCTACACGCTGGATGACGGCTTCAAGTGGTGCATCGACTCAATCGAGAAATGCCTGCCCAAGGCGGCCGAGTGCGGTGTGATGCTGGCGTTGGAAAACCACTGGGGCCTCACCCGCACGCCGGAGGGCCTGCTGCGTATCGTCAATGCCATCGACTCACCGTGGCTGGGCTTGCTGATGGACACAGGCAATTTTCTCGAGGACCCGTACACCAAGCTGGAGAAGATCGCTCCCAAGGCGGACTTCGTGCAGGCCAAGACTTACTACGGCGGCGGAGAGTGGTACACACTGGACCTCGATTACGAGCGAGTGGCAAAGATTCTGCGACGTGTGAATTACAGCGGCTATGTGTCGCTGGAGTTCGAGGGCAAAGCCCCGGCCGACGAAGGTGTAGCCAAGAGCATTGACCTGTTCCGGCGGGTGTTTGGGTGAGCCAGCGCACGCGTCCCGCCAAGGCCATAACACCGCAACTTAATTCGCTTTTCGGCGGGACGCCGGAATCGGCACGCGAGGCGAAGGCGTTCCCTAAGCTAATTTTCTCGGTTTACTCCGGGTGGGAAGGCTGGTAATAGTCGCGTCCCGTTTGAATGTTTCGATGGTCTGGGCGTCTGTCTCCCTGCAAAACGAGCCGTAACAATCCCACCACCAACGGGAGAGGGCAGGGCGGGAGAGAATGCGAACACCATTTGAAAAAAGAAAATTAGAAAAGATGAATCCACGAATTCAATTCACAAAAATAAGGAAGCTTGGTTTGGCGGTAGCGCTTGGCCTTGGTGTCGCGATCACTGGCCAAGCGCTGGAGTTGAACAAAGGCGACCATGTCGTTCTCATCGGCAACGCGCTCGCCGAGCGCATGCAGCACCACGGCTGGCTTGAGAGCTACGCACAGGCCGCGATGCCGGAAAAGGAACTTGTGTTTCGTAACCATGGATTCGGCGGCGACAAGGTGAACAACCGCCCGCGGAACAAAGGCTTTCCGAGTGCCGACGCGTACCTTGAGATTTCCGGGGCGGACGTGATTCTTGCGTTTTGGGGTTACAACGAATCGTTCGACGACAGCCCTGACGCTTACCGGGCGGACTTGGCCAAGTGGATCGATGAGACCAACAAAAAAAAATACAACGGGGAAAACGCCCCGCGCATCGTTCTTTTCTCGCCGATCGCCCATGAAAACCTTGGCCAAGCCAATCTGCCGGACGGCTCCGCCAACAACGAGCGCTTGGCCAAGTATACCAAGGCCACCCGTCAGGTCGCCAATGAGAAAGGCGTCGAGTTCGTGGACTTGTTCGGCCAGTCGCAAAAACTATATGCGCGGAGCAAGAAGCCACTGACGATCAACGGCATCCACCTGACAAGCGGAGGCAACAAGCAGCTCGCACGGGGCATTCACAAAAGCCTGTTCGGCAAGCAGCTTCGCGTGAGGGCTCGCAAGCTGTCCAATATCAACTCCGCAGTGCTCGATAAAAACTGGCATTGGTTCAATCGCTACCGCGCCACCGACGGCAACGACGTCTGGGGCGGCCGTTCCGGGCTGCAGTTCGTCGACAAGCAGACCAACCGCGTAGTGCTGCAGCATGAATTGAAGATGATCGACGTGATGACGGCCAACCGCGACAAGGTCATCCACGCTGCCGCCAACGGCAAAACCATCCAGCCGGATGACAGCAACGTGCCTGCGCCGGTTAAGGTGATATCCAACGTTGGAGGCGGTTCGCCGAGCAGCAACGCCGGCAAGGAAGGCTCGGTTAATTACATAAAACCGGAGGAAACCCTGGCCAAGCTCAAGGTCGCGCCGAAGATGAAGGCCAACATTTTTGCCTCAGAAGAGATGTTCGACAACATGATCAACCCGGTGCAGATGGGCGTCGACACCAGGGGGCGCCTCTGGGCCGCGGTCTGGCCGACCTATCCCAAGTGGGAGCCGCTCAAGCAAACCAACGACGCACTCGTCATCCTGCCGGACGAAAACCGTGACGGCGTGGCTGACAAGATGATCACCTTCGCCAAAGTGCCCAACCCGACCGGCTTCGAGTTCTGGAACGGAGGCGTCATCGTCGCGAGCTGCCCGGATCTTATTTACCTCAAGGACACCGATGGCGACGACAAGGCCGACGTGAGGGAGCGCCTGCTGCATGGGCTCGATTCCGCCGACACGCACCATGCTGCCAACAACATTGTTTATGGGCCGGGCGGGTACATTTATTATCAGCGAGGCGTGTTCCACGTGAGCAACGTTGAGACACCGTGGCAGGGGCCGCAGCGAGACACCGCCTCGGCAATGTATCGTTTCAACCCGCGTAATTTCAGGTACTCGCACCACGCAAACAACAGC
>DASCOW010000184.1:0-9343 GCA_036012205.1 Verrucomicrobiota bacterium | reverse complement strand
CTTGGGGGTATCGGGTTGATTTGGTGGCGCCGGACCCGCCGTAAATTGGCCGGAGCAATCTGACGAATGAACAAGTTTTGCCTTCAAATTGCTGTTGCCTTGGGCTGCGTTGTCGGCTCGGCAAACGGGGAGGAACCCGATCATTGGGCATTCCAACCGGTCACGCGGCCCGGCGTGCCGGCGGCGGGCGATCCCGCTTGGCCAAGCGGTGCGATGGATCATTTCATTCTGGCCAAGCTGCGCGAAAACGGAATGGAGCCGGCCGGTCGGGCGGATCGGCGGACGTTGATCCGCCGGGTGACATTTGACCTGACCGGCCTTCCGCCTGCGTCGGAGGAGGTGGATGCCTTTGTAGAGGATGACTCGCCGGGAGCGTATCGGCAACTCGTCGAGCGAGTGCTGGCGTCACCACGATTTGGCGAGCGCTGGGGACGGCATTGGCTCGATGTGGCGCGCTACGCCGACACGAAAGGCTACCTCGCCGGGAATCAGGCGCGGATCTTTACCCACTCGTACACTTATCGCGATTACGTCATCGATGCCTTCAACGCCGACCTGCCGTACGACCGGTTTATCATCGAGCAGTTGGCCGCCGACAAACTGGAACTGGGCGATGACAAACAGCCGCTCGCTGCGATGGGTTTCCTCACGCTGGGGCGGCGGTTTCTCAACAACCCGCACGACATCATTGACGACCGGATCGATGTGGTGACGCGTGGCCTCATGGCGCTGACTGTTGGGTGTGCCCGCTGCCATGAGCACAAGTACGACCCCGTCCCGATGGCAGATTACTACTCGCTCTACGGTGTGTTCTCCAGCAGTCACGAGCCTGCTGGAAAACCGTTCATCAGCGACGCAATGGATCCGGCACAGCGCGCGGCGTTTGAGGAGGAGCGCAAGCAGAGCGAGCTCAAGCTGAACAACTATCGACGGGAGCAGTACGCCCGCATTCGCGAGCAGGTGAAACGGCGAACCGGCGATTACATCTGGGCCGCACACCGGGCTGCCAGCGTGCCGTCGGCCCAAGTCGACGGATTGGCCCGCAAAGCCAAGCTCGATCCAGAGTTGACGCGCCGTTGGATGCGCCACTTGGCCAAGCGGCGTGAGACCGGCGATCCGGTGTTTGCTGTCTGGTTTGCACTGGCCAAAGTTGATGACAAGTTATACGCCGAGCAGGCCGGCTCGGCGCTGGACGGCGAACTCCTGGCCAAGGCGCACCCGGCAGTGCGGGCGGCGCTTCGAGAGGCCAAGTCGCTGGAGTCGGCCTCCAAGGCGCTTGGCCAACTGCTGTACAAAGCCGGGGAGAGTCAGCCCAAGCTGCGTGGGGTGCTTCACTCGGACGCTTCACCGTCCAATCTCTCCGATGGTGACGTGGCACGCATGATGGACGTGATGGGAAGAAACGGCATCCGTTCCCGGAAACGCAGGTACGACGAGTTGGAGGGCAAACACCCCGGCGCGCCAAACCGTGCGATGGTGCTGCTCGACAACCCGAAACCGCACAACGCGCAGATCTTCCGCCGAGGCAACCCGCGATCCCGGGGCGCCACCGTGCCGCGCCAGTTTTTGGCGCTGCTCTCGCGCGGCGAGCGCAAACCGTTCACCAACGGCAGCGGCCGGCTTGAGTTGGCCCGGGCAATCGCCGACCCGCAAAACCCACTCACGGCGCGGGTGATGGTCAACCGGGTCTGGCAGCGGCTCTTCGGCAGCGGGTTGGTCGTGACACCGAGCGATTTCGGTATGAGCGCCGAGCCGCCGACCCATCCGAAGCTGCTCGACTACCTCGCTGCGGACTTTGTTGCGAGCGACTGGTCGTTGAAGCAGTTGATCCGGAGTGTCGTGACCTCCAGTACCTATCAACAGGGTGAGGGTGTCCAACCTGAGTTTGCCCGGCGCGATCCCGAAAACCGGCTGCTGTGGCAGATGAACCGCAAACGGCTTGACTTCGAGGCGATGCGAGACTCGGTGCTGCACGTGTCCGGCAGTCTCGAATTCAGACAAGGCGGCCGATCGGTTCCGATTGTCAACAAGCCCGACGCCACCCGGCGGACGGTGTACAGTTTCGTTGATCGGCAAAACCTGCCGAACCTGTTTCGCACGTTTGACTTCGCCGGGCCGGACACGACATGCTCGCAGCGTTTCACGACCACTGTGCCGCAGCAGGCGTTGTACCTGCTGAACAGCCCGTTCATTGAGAAGCAGGCCAAGCGTTTGGGCGTGCGGTCTGCCGCCCGGTCTATCGATGATGAAACACGGATCCGCGTGATGTATCGCTTGACTTACCAGCGCGAACCATCGCCGGGGGAACTGGGGCTGGCCAGTCGCTTTGTTGAGGAGTTCGAGCCAAGCACAGCTGCCTGGGAGCGGCTTGGCCAGTCGCTGCTGGTCTCCAACGAGATGATGTTCGTCGATTAGCCGGTGAAAAAAGTGGAGCGAACAGAAATCCCCCGCAAGGCAATCTACCGTTTGTCTCTCTACCTGCGCTGCCTGCATCGGCTGGAGAACAACGGCATCCACACCGTCTCCAGCGAGGTCTTGGCCAAGGCGGCTGGCGTCAAGTCCACCCAGCTTCGGAAAGACCTGACCTACTTCGGACAGTTCGGCATACGGGGGCTGGGCTATGACGTGGAACAACTCATCGAGATGATCTCCGAGTTGCTCGGCACGAAGAGCCTGCAGCCGGTGGTGATCGTGGGTATCGGCAACCTCGGGCGCGCGTTGCTGAGCTATCGCGGTTTCGAGCGGGAGGGCTTCGAGATGGTCGGGGCGTTTGATGTGCAATCCGGGCGGTATCTGGAGGATGAGAAGCCGATCGATGTGCAGTCGATGGAAGCCCTGCCGACAGTGATCAGGGAGCACCTGGTGAAAATGGCCGTGCTCTGCGTGCCGCCGACTGCAGCGCAGGAGGTGGTGAATCAACTGATCGAGTACGGCGTGGTGGCCATCCTCAACTTCGCGCCGATCGTGCTGTCGGTGCCGGACGAAGTGACAGTCAACAATGTCAATCTGGCGATGGAACTCGAGAATTTGAGCTATTTCATCAACGAGTAGCACCCTCTCGGCCTGCAGCGACCTCCGGCTCTCGATGAGTTAAAATGCCTGTTTCGGCTCGTGTTTTTTAGGTCTTTTCGAATTACCGCTTGCCAAGTGCTGTTTTTTTTGTACTGTGTCTCCCCTTTTTAATGAAGGCAGACATACATCCGGAGTACGTGGAATCGTCGATTCGTTGCGCTTGCGGCAACGAGATAAAAACCCGTTCCACCAAGCCCACCATGCTCATCGGCATTTGTAACGAGTGCCATCCGTTTTACACCGGCCAGCAGAAATTTGTTGATACCGCCGGTCGCGTCGACAAGTTCCAGCAGCGCATGGCTAAGACCAAGGCTGCTCGCGAGGCCGCCAAGGCTGCTGCCGATCAAAAGCGCAAAAAGAAGAGCCTGTAGCCAGTTTTCAGCAGTTCGCCCGCGGCAGAGACACGGCAATCTCCCGCGGGCGTTCTCTGTTTTTGGAGTGTGAATCTTCAGCCCCACATCGAGCAGTTTTGCAAACGCCGGGACGAACTGGAAAGCGCCCTGAGCAGCCCCGATGTGGCCGCAGACAATAAAAAATATCTCGAGTTAACCCGCGAATATTCGCGAATGAAAAAATTAGCCGAACTCGGCGAGCGCTACCTGAAGTTGCTCGAGGACATCGGTGCCAACAGGGAGCTGATCCAAATCGAACCGGCCGAATCGGAACTGGCGGAATTGGCCAAGGAGGAGTTGCCCGGGCTCGAGGTGGAACAAGCCAGACTGGAACTCGAACTGCAGTACGGCATCATCCCGCCGGATCCGACCGACTCGCGTGACACGATCGTCGAGATTCGCGCCGGCGCCGGCGGTGCGGAGTCCGCCCTGTTCTGCGCCGCCCTGCATCGCATGTACGTCCGTTACGCCGAGTCGCAGGGCTGGAAGGTCGAGACGATGGACGCCAGCGCGTCCGACCTCGGCGGTTTCAAGGAGGTCATTTTCGGGATCAAGGGGCGGGATGTTTTCAGGAAACTCAAGTTCGAGAGCGGCGTTCACCGCGTGCAGCGCGTCCCGGCTACCGAGACGCAGGGCCGCGTGCATACGAGTACCGTCACCGTTGCCGTACTGCCCGAGGCGGAGGGTGTCGATATCGAGATCAAGCCGGATGAGTTGGAGATCAACGTCTGCCGTGCCTCCGGCCCGGGCGGGCAGGGGGTGAACACGACCGACTCGGCAGTGCAGATCCAGCACAAGCCAAGCGGCATGATCGTTCGGTGTATGGACGGGCGTTCGCAGCAGAAAAACAAGGAGCAGGCGATGAAGGTGTTACGGTCCCGTCTGCTCGAGAAAAAGATTGCCGAGGAACACGCCAAGTACGCCGCCGAGCGCAAGTCACAGATCGGCACCGGTGAACGAAACGAGCGCATTCGCACCTACAATTTTTCACAAAGTCGCGTGACCGATCATCGCATCGACCTCACGCTGTACAACCTGTCGACGTTCATCGAGGGGGAGATCGGAGAGGTCGTTTCGGCCCTCCTGGCCAACGACCTCCAAGAGCGCCTGGCAGCGCTAGAGTAATCGCTTTTATTTATGCAACCTGAAGGACTGATATTTGACTGTGACGGAACGATCGTCGACACCATGCCGATCCACTACGCCGCCTGGTGCTCCACCACGGCCGAGCACGGGCTTGAGTTTTCCGAGGAGCGTTTTTACGCACTGGGCGGCGTCTCGCCGTTCGAGGTGCTGCGTAAGCTCTCCGAGGAGCAGGGCGTCAACATCGACTCCGAGGCGGTGACATTTCAAAAGGAGGCCAAGTACATGGAACTAATCGGTGACGCCGCAGAAATCCCCGAGGTCATGCAGGTCGTCCGCGAGAGCCACGGCAACCTCCCGATGGCCATCGCCTCCGGCGGCACGCATGAAACCGTTGAGGGCATCCTGCAGCATTGTGGCATCCGGCACTACTTTGACGCCATCGTCACCAGCCAGGATGTGGAAAAGCCCAAGCCGGCACCGGACACTTTTCTCGAAGCCGCGAAGCGAATCAATGTTGCACCGGAAAAGTGCCGAGCGTATGAAGACGCGGACATGGGTATCAAGGCAATCCTCGCCGCCGGCATGGAACCGGTCGATGTCCGCGACATGCTCGCCGCGGCCAACCGCTGACCCAGCGGCCCAACGAACCAATGAAAGGACTCCCTGGCTTTCGCGATTTTTACCCGGAACCGATTCCCGCTGCAGACTCGTGGAGCCTCGATCTGCGCCGATACATCTTCGACACCTGGCGCGAAACCGCCGAGCACTACGGCTTCCGCGAATACGACGGCCCGCCTATCGAGGATCTGGAGTTGTACACCAAAAAGAGCGGCGCCGAGATTGTTGGCCAACTGTACAACTTCACCGACAAGGGCGAGCGCAACGTGTCACTACGCCCTGAGATGACCCCCACTCTCGCGCGGATGGCCGCCGCGCACACGCGCAATTACAAAAAACCGATCAAGTGGTTCTCCATTCCGCAGCTCTTCCGCTACGAACGTCAACAAAAAGGGCGGCTGCGCGAGCACTTCCAGTTTAACGTCGACATCCTCGGCGAGGAACAACTGGCCGCCGACGCCGAGTTAATCGCCCTGCTCATCGACACCCTGCGCGACCTCAAGCTTACGAGCGACGACTTCGTCGTGCGACTGAGCAGTCGACGCGCTTGGCAGAACTTTTTCGAAAATGGCGGCGGGAAGGAAAAAGACGCCTACGGATTTTACCAAATCGTCGACAAGCTTGACCGCGAAGATCCGGCCGTGTCCGGCGAGAAACTAACCAAGCTTGGTTTTTCTATTGAACAGGTAAACGACTTCATCGAGAGTGGCCACCCGACCGATGAACTCGCCGCCATCATCGGTAACATCGAGGCGCGTGGGTTGGGCGATTTCATCAAGATCGACTATCGGATCATCCGCGGCTTGGCCTACTACAACGGGCCAGTTTACGAGGCGTTTGACAAGCGGGGCAAATTTCGCGCCATTGCCGGCGGCGGCCGGTACGACCACCTCGTCAAGCTTGTCTCCGGCGGCAAGAACGACCTGCCCGCGCTTGGCTTCGGCATGGGTGATGTCGTGCTGGCAGAGTTGCTGAAAGAGCGCGGCCTGGTTCCCTCGCTTGGCCAAGTGCTCGACGCCTTCGTGCAGATAGCCGACGAATCGCTGCGCAACGCCTCGCTTGGCCTCGTGCAGCAACTGCGCCAAACCGGACTGTCCACCGAGTACCCCTTGATAAAAGCCAAGCCGGACAAGCAACTCAAGCGCGCTCTCGAACTGAACGCCAAATGGCTCGTCACCCTCGAAAACGCCACCCGGGCCCGAGTCAAAAATCTCGAAACCCGCGAGGATAAGACCATCTCTCTGGTTGACGTTACCTCAGCCCTGAAAGACTGATTTAACGAGGATCTAGTATAGACATTTGTGAGATGTGGGGTAATACTCCCCCCATCAACCGTTACGCCGATGAATGCTAGGGAAATATTGAAGGATCGCCAGGGGATCGTCCGATCCGTTGCGCCTGATGCGACGGTGTTCGAGGCCGTCAAGGCGATGGACAAATTCAAGGTGGGCGCCCTGATGGTCATCGACGATGGTCAGTTGGTGGGAATCATCTCTGAGCGGGACTACACGCGAAAAGTTGTGCTCAAGGACCGCTCATCGAAGTCTACCAAGGTATCGCAGATCATGACCCGCAAGGTGGCCCAGGTGGATCCGGAGGCGAATCAGGAAAAGTGCATGGACATCATGGGCAAGAGTCGGATTCGACATCTGCCGGTGGTTGAGAACGGGAAAGTGCTTGGGGTTATTTCCTCCACCGACCTATTGTTGCTGACGGTTTCGGAGAAGGATCACATCATCGAGCAACTCGAGCGGTATATTGCGCCCGGGTTTTAGCAACCGCTTGCAAGCGTTATCTGCTGCGTTTGGCCCTGGGTGACTTGGTCTTTTTGTTGGGCCTGGCCTTGGGTTCGTAAGGGGCTGTAAACGCCTCATCAAAATCGTAACCGCCAACAAAGTCCTCCCGAGTGTCCTTCTCGGTCTTGGCCAGGAGGTTGTTCTCGACAAGGTTGAACACGATCTCACCGAAATCCTCGCTGGAATGGATGCCCCACTCGTTGAGCAGCAGCTTGGCCATCGGCCCGTAGGTCTCGAGCGCAAACTGACGCATGCCGTCGATCAACTCCCGCCCGGTGACGTGTTGCGGCTCCTTTGCTCCGGACATCTTGGCCATCTTGTGCTGGGTGAAGTCGAGTCCTTCACGAACGAAGTGGTAGGCCTCACGGGCGTATCGCTCGTCCTTGAAGAGGATCAGATCCAGCATTTCGTTGTAGTCAAACTGTTGCATCAGATTCGATCCGGACGGGCGGCAGTTCAGTCTGTTTCAAGGCGCATGATTTCACTCCCCATCCGACAAGCAGGAGCAATGCCACTACACAGGCTGTTTTCTGCTCCTGCCGTGTGAGGTGGTTACGGGCAAAGTTGGAGGGTGAAAATCTCACACCGCGACGATGTTCACCAGTTTACTGGGAATGACGATCACTTTTTTCACGTTTTTACCATCGGTGTGGCGGCGGACGTTCTCGCTCTCAAGGGCGAGGCGCTCGATATCGGCCTTGTCCATGTCGGCCGGAATCTGGATGCGGTCGCGCAGCTTGCCGTTGACCTGCACTGCCATCTCGAGTGTGGTCTCGACGAGGTGCTCCTCGTTGCAGCATGGCCAAGGTCGGTAGGCGAGGGTCGAGTCGTTGCCGTTGGCCTTGGCGTACAGTTCCTCGGCGATGTGCGGAGCGAACGGCGCGAGCAACAGCAGAAAATCGTTCATCACGGACAGCGGCCGAATGTCCCAGTTCGATGCCTCATTGGTGAATACCATCAGCGCGGAGATGGCGGTGTTGAACCGCAGATGCTCCATGTCATCAGTGACCTTTTTGATGCAGGTGTGCAGTCCCTTGAGCTGCTCAGCAGTGGCCTCGGCTTGGCCAACGGCGGTGTCGAGCTTCAGCGCGGCGAGCAGCTTCGGGCCACGATCCGGGTTCGCCGTCAATTGCTGTTCAAACTCCTTTTCACTCTGTTCGTCGATGAACATTCGCCACACGCGACCGAGAAAACGGTAAACGCCCTCGACGCCCTTGGTGTTCCACGGCTTCACCATCTCGAGTGGTCCCATGAACATTTCGTAGAGGCGGAAGGCGTCGGAGCCGAACTCGACGAGGATGTCGTCCGGGTTCACAACGTTGCCGCGCGACTTGGACATTTTCTGGCCATCCTCACCGAGGATCAATCCCTGGTTGACAAGCTTGTAAAACGGCTCTGGCGTGCTCACTTGGCCAAGGTCAAACAACACCTTGTGCCAAAAGCGCGCGTACAGCAGATGCAATACTGCGTGCTCGGTGCCGCCGACGTATAGGTCAACTCCCGGCGTGGCGTCGTCGTTGGTTGAGCCCATCCAGTAGCGTTCCGCTGCGTCGCCGACAAAGCGATCGTCGTTTTGTGCGTCGAGATAACGCAGGTAGTACCAGCAACTGCCAGCCCATTGCGGCATGGTGTTTGTCTCGCGCGAGAGGCCGTCACCGGTTTGGCACCATTTGTCGGCGCGGGCCAATGGTGGCTCTCCGGTGCCGGTTGGCTTGAAGTCGGTCAGTTCCGGTGGTGTGAGCGGCAGGTCGTCCTCAGTCAGCCCGATGTGGCTGTTCTCGTCCCAGACGATTGGGAAGGGTTCACCCCAGTAGCGTTGCCGACTGAACAGCCAGTCGCGCAGCTTGTAATTGACCGTCCCTTGGCCAAGTGCTTTTTCCTCAAGCCAAGCAGTGATTTTTCGCTTGGCTTGTGGCGTTGACAGGCCGTCGAGGAAACCAGAGTTCACCGCTGTGCCGTTGCCGGTGAAGCCAAGCGATTCCTTGCCTTCCGGTGCCCGCACGACGACCTCGATTGGCAGCTTGAATTTCTGCGCAAACTCGAGGTCGCGCGTGTCATGCGCAGGTACTGCCATGATCGCGCCGGTTCCGTAGCCGGCCAGCACGTAGTCGGCCGTCCAGATCGGCACTGGCCTGCCGTTGGCCGGGTTGATTGCGTGAGCGCCGGTGAATACGCCGCTCTTGTCCTTGGCCAGATCGGTGCGTTCGAGGTCGCTTTTCCGGGCCGCCTCGGTCTGGTACGCCGCGACAGCGGCTTTGTGTTCGTCGCTGACGATGTGCCCAAGTAAACTGCTCTCCGGTGAGAGTACCATGTACGTCGCGCCAAATAGCGTGTCCGGCCGCGTGGTGAATACAGGAATCTCGACGTCGGAATTCTCGA
>DASCOW010000183.1:0-1177 GCA_036012205.1 Verrucomicrobiota bacterium | reverse complement strand
GTTGTCCGCCGCACATAAACCCGTGCTTTTACGGGATCGATTTTCCAGACCGCAAAAAATTGATGGCCGCCAACCACTCGATCGAGGAAATCTGCGAGTATCTCAACGCCGACTCGGTGGCATACCTGTCGCAGGAAGGCATGGTGAAGGCGACCGGTTTGCCGGCGGAGAACTTCTGCATGGCCTGCTACGATGGCAATTACCCGGTGGCATTCGATCCAATGGTGGACAAACACATCATGGAACAGCGGCGCGCCCGCGTCGAAAGTATCGGAGAAGCTCTGGCCAAGGAAGAACTGCAGCCTCGCCTACTCTGATCGAGCTTGGCCAATTCTTAGGCTTACTGGCCTAGCGGCAGCCAAACGTCGAGTATCTCCTCCCGAAAGAAAATCCAAATCACCGCAGCCAGCGAAATGTACGGGCCGTAAGGCAGTCTTGCCGACCAGTCGCGCCGACCGATTGCGATCAGTCCCACGCCAACCACGGCGCCAACCACGGCGCTGGCCATTAGCGAAAAAAGCGCACCCTGCCACCCAACGAACGCACCGATAGCCGCCATGAACTTCACGTCACCGAGACCCATCGCCTCGCGCGGTATCACCAGCTCGTCCGTCTCGACCTTGATGAATGGCACTGTCTCCGGATCGAACGACTCGTCGCCGATCAGCAGTCGCTTGGGTGAAAGGGCGACGTCCAGATTTTTGTAACAGCGATCGATCAACTCCACCCGATCGGCGTGAAATCTAATCGTGTCCGAGTTGCGAAAAAAAATCTCCTCATATGGCGCGACCTCGTCCGGCAGGTGCAACGCCGACTCGGTGAAGATCGCGCACTCGCCCGGCTTGAGGGGTACGCGAACCTTGCCGAACAAAAGTTTGCCAAGTTGCAGCACGGCAAATACCGAGCCTGCACCAACGAGAATCCCCAACCCGCTCGCCATCAGCGAGTCGGCGGGCCGGTCGACTTGATGCAGCGTCGGCAACGCTGCCGAGACGAGGAAGCCCGCCGCCACGCCGCCGAGTGTGATTTGGTCCGGGATGATGAAATGCTCGAAATCGATAAACGTCGCCACGATCAGCCCGGCGAGCACGAAGCCCCACGTCACAGCCAGCAACACTCCCGGCGTGGTTTGCTCCCCAAACGCCAGCCAACTTGTGAGGAATGCCAACCCGGTGAG
>DASCOW010000182.1:0-7292 GCA_036012205.1 Verrucomicrobiota bacterium | reverse complement strand
TGTTTTCACTGTCCAGCGTCATCAGGAACCCGGCCTCGTTGCCGAATGAGTCGAGGATGTCCTGCACCTCCGGCGGCGCATTGGCCATGATTGATTCGCCACCGAGCATCTCCCCAAACACAGTGTCCGCCCAGTCAATGACGCGTTTCACGTTCAGGTCACTGTGTACCAGGGCTGCCGTGTTGTCCGGAGCCAGTGAGAGTGCCTCAAGCGTGTGCGGTTGCTCGCCGAACATGTCCCAGATCAGGCCACTGCCCTTGCCCGGTTGATGGTGCACGAACATCTTGCTGCGCCAGAGGTCCTCCTCCAATGCGAGGTTGCTCATGCCGACGCCACTGATTTCGCTGACGCCACTCTGCCGGTAGGCCGGCTCGACGACACCCAGCACGCCCTCGACGATCGGCGCCACGAACGGGTTGTCCATTAGGCCTCCGCCAACAGCCTCGGTACCATTCTTGGCCATTGAGATAAGGCTTTCGAGGGTCTCGTCCAGCTTTGCCAGCGCCTGCTCGGTGCTCAGGTAGGCGTAAAGATGGCCGTTGGGATCGAGCCGGGACATCACATCCGCGAAGCTGGTTTGGATCGCCGCGGGAGGGCCTTTCGGGGTGTTGTCGGCCGATAGGACATCAGGCTTGCAACAGCCAAAGATCAGGAGTGCCACGAAAAAAAACGGGGCGAGGGCGCTTGGGTGATGTTTCATATGCATTTATGGTTTTAACTGACTAAATCAAATCCAATCATCAACCCGGTATGAAGTCAAACAAAAAAAGATATAAAATATAATCGATTACCGCTCCCCGCCCGGCGGCAGGGCGAACGGGCCGGCTTGGCTGCTGAAGGTGTGCCTGAGTTCGACCGGCTTGACCGGTGCTTGGCTAGGCGCGATCGGCACTTCGAACAGCACTCCGGAAATCCGGCACGGGCCATCCTCCTCGCAGAAGTAGGCGATCGCCTCGACGCGCAGGAGGCCTCCGTTGGCGTCGTCCTTGAGCTTTACCGGGATGTTGAAGGTGTCGTTTTCCTTGAGCGCACCGGCGGCCTTGGCTTCGTCGATGGCGACAGGGGATTGTTCGTCGGCGATCACTTGCCAGCGGCTGCCGGCGTCGTCGGTGTAGTGGTGGCCGGCGGGGAGTTTGAGGCTCAGTGTTAGCGTGCCGGATTGGCCCTCGACCAGGCGCAGCGGCTTGGTGCGAACCGTTGGTGTGCCGGGCAGGTCGGCCAGCCGGAGGCTGCGCGGCGCGATCGGCTCGCTGGCCTCGGGCACACCGGTGAGATTGAGCGTGCCCACGTCGAGCGACTCGAGGTCAACGACGCGGATTGCATGGTTGTTTGTGTCGGCGACGAACAGCCGCTTGGCCTGCGGGCCAAGCGCGAAACCGGACGGTTCGGAGAATTGCGAGTCAAGTCCGCTGCCGTTGCGGAGTCCGGGCTTGCCGGAGCCAACCCAGCGCCTGGCCTCGCCGGTTTTTGGGTCGAGTAGCTTGAGTCTGTGGTTGTATGTGTCGGCGACGATGACCTTCTTTTCCTTCGCCCACCACTGGACGCCGAGGACGTGCTGCATGCGGGCCTTTTCGCCGACGCCATCCGTGTCGCCGAACGCGAACAGGTTGCGCGGTTTGTCATTCTCGCCGCCAGCAATAGTGCGGGTGGCTCCGCTTGCCAAGTTGATCGCGCGCACAGTGCTGCTTTCGCTGTCGGCGATGAACAGTTCGCCATTGCCGATAGCGAGGCCGGACGGCTGTGCCCAGGCGGCGAGCAGGCGGTCGGTGTGGTTGAGGTTTTGCTCGGAACCATTGCCGCTGAAGTTTTTCGCGATTTTTTGCTCGAGGTCGTACGACCAAATCTGGTGTGTGCCGGCCATGGCGATGAAGACTTGGCCACTCTCGACGAGCACGTCCCACGGCGTGCTGATTGACTGCTCGTGGCCCAATTTGCCACCCTGATAGTCGCGGCCTTGCGTGCCGTTGCCAACGAGGGTGCTGACGCGCCTGATCTTGAGGTCGACGATGCGCAGTGCGTGATTCTCGGCGTCGGCGACGTAGAGGCGGCCGTTGTGGTAGGCGATGCCTTGCGGCCGGAAAAATTGCGCTTCGTCGTATCCGCCGTTGGCCAGCCCGATGCGGCCGGAGCCGATCGTATCGATGAATCTGCCGTCGAGATCAGTAATGACGATGCGGTGATGGTTTGAGTCGCTGATGAAGAGCCGTTCGCCCTCGGTGTCGATCGCCAGTTTGCCGGGGTAACGCAGCGGCGAGTCGATGCGCTGCTTGTCCTTCTCCGGCGACATCGGGACGGGGTCGTGCCGGAAAATGTCTTTCGAGTAAAACGCCAGCGCGGCGGTGATGCAGGCGTCGATCACTTCCTTGTTGCCCTCGCCGGAGACGAGCAGCAGGAGGTTGCCCTTGGGGCCGACGACGGCCATCGACGGCCAGCTGCGTACGCCGATGCGCTGCCACATTTGCATCGTGTCGTCGTTTACGACCGGGTGTGCAATCTCGTAGCGCAACACGGCGTTACGGATGTTTTCCGACACCTTTTCGTTGTCGAACTTGGCCGAGTGCACGCCGACGAACGCGACCGGGTAACCGGCGTAGCGCTCTTCGAGCTCTTCGAGGTCGGGCAGGATGTGGATGCAGTTGATGCAGCAGTAGGTCCAGAAATCGAGCACGGTGATTTTACCGGCCAGCTGTTTGCCGAACGTGAGCGGCGGAGAGTTGAACCAATCCTTGCCGGCGGGAAACTCGGGCGCGCGGAGCTGTCCGGCCCGCTGGTCCACCCGCTCGATGTGGGCCTTGAGTTGCTCGACGCGGGTGGGAAACTGCGCGCTGCGCGGTGGCAGACCGGCTGCTTGGCCAGGCGCGGACGCGGCAAGCAGGGCCAAGGAGGCTACAGTGGCCTTGACTTGGCTCGTCGTTCTCTCGACAGACAATTGATGCATGCAGCGGAGTGTGCGTTGGCATGGCTCCGATTCAAGGTTGAAGTTTGCGCGCCGCTGCCGCCGGTGCAAATCCGGCCATCGAGTGTGCCGATAGGTGACGCGCAGTTAACGGGCCCTGCACGTATTTCGCGCACGAGAATTCGCGGCCTGCTGCGAATCCCGGCCAATACCGAGAAGGGGATAAGAGACGTGACAGCGGTGTTTCCGGGACCTCCGGGGTGCGGGGATATCAGTTTTTCGAGGAGTGATCTGTTCGATGATCGAGTAGCCTGTTAATGCGAACACAAAAAGCCCCCGTCCGACTATTACAGCCGAACGGGGAACAACCCGATGAAAACACACCGCACCCACACAGAGTGCGATGAACAGGCCTATACGCTCATTGGATGTGTTGGCTTCAATTTTTTTACTTTTTTTTCTTCCGGGCGTTGACGAGTTGAACCGGTCTTCCTAGGCTCCGCCGCCCTAAATGAAACTGGTTATTTTAGCTGCCGGATACGCCACGCGCCTTTACCCGCTCACGCTCAATCAGCCCAAGCCTCTCCTGCCGATCGCCGGGCGGCCGATGGTCGATCACGTCCTGGCCAGCCTGGGGGCGATCGATGCCATCGACGAGGCGTTCGTCGTGACTAACGAGAAATTCGCGAGCCATTTCGAGGCGTGGGTTGGCAGCCGGGACGCATCCGGCTTCGCCGCGCCGGTGCGCGTGGTGAACGACCATTCCACCGGCGACGACAACAAACTGGGCGCGATTGGCGATCTGCACCTGGTCTTGAAAAGCCGAGGCATCGACGACGATGTCATCGTGGTGGCCGGCGACAACCTGTTCAGTGACACGCTCGGCGAGTATGGCCGGTTGTGCGCCGAGAAGAACGCGCCCGTGCTTGGCGTGTACGATGTCGGCAGTCTGGAGGAGGCGACCAAGTACGGCGTCGTCGAGCCGGATGCCGCCGGTTGCATAGCAAGCTTCGAGGAAAAACCGGCCGAACCGAAATCCACACTGATCGGCATCGCGCTGTACCATTACCCTAAGGCCGTGCTGCCGCTCATCGACCAATATCTCGATGATGGCAATAACCCCGACCAGCCAGGGCGGTTGATTCAGTGGCTCTACCCGCAGATGCTGGTGTACACATGGCGCGTACCCGGCACATGGTACGACATCGGCTCAAAGGAAACCCTCGAGGAAGCCGACCGAATTTTCTCCGCCAACCAAACTGAACCAAAATGAAAACCAAGTTGATCCCACTGTTGTTCGTGACGTTGCTTGCGCTGCCCGCGCTTGGCCAAGCGCAGAAGACGAAGAAACCCGGTCCGCTGAGTCCGATCAAGGATGTGCCGGACCTGCCGCGTGTGCTGTTGATCGGCGACTCGATTTCCATCGGTTACACGCTGCCCACACGCGAGTTGCTCAAGGGCAAGGTCAACGTGCACCGCATCCCCACCAACGGCGGTCCGACGACTCGCGGCTTGGTGCAGATCGATTCGTGGCTTGGCAACGGTCATTGGGATGTCATCCATTTCAACTGGGGCCTGCACGACCTCAAGTTCATGCCGCACGGTAAACGCCAGGTGACACTCGCGGCATACGAAAGGAATCTCGACTCGCTCGTCCGCCGCCTGAAGCAGACCGGTGCGAAACTGATCTGGCGCAATACGACGCCAGTGCCCGAGGGTAAGGTCGCTCCGCTGCGCATCCCCGCTGACGTTGTGAGCTACAACGCCGCCGCCAAGCGGGTGATGCAAAAGCACGGCGTGTCGATTCACGATCTGTACACATTCGCGCTGGCGAGGTTGGAGAAGATCCAGCGCCCGGTGAACGTGCACTTCACGCCGGAAGGCTCGGACGCCTTGGCTGGAGAAGTGGCCGGGATCATCCTCGATGCGCTGAAATAATTTCGAGGCAAAAAAGCCTGCCATTGGCCAAGGATTCGCGCTAACCTCTTCGCATGGACGCAACCACTCTATTTCGGGGATTCGCCGTGCTTGGGCTTGGCCTCGGGCTGGCAACGGGCGTGAACGCGGGTAATTGGCCGTCGTGGCGTGGGGATTTGGCCGGCACCGGCTTGGTTAAGGGCGAAAAGGTGCCCCTGAAGTGGGACACGAAGAGGAACGTTCGCTGGCGGGCACCGCTGCCGGATCGTGGCAACAGCACGCCGATCGTCTGGGGTGCCAAGGTGTTCATCACCCAGGCGACCGACGCTGACAAGCGTCGCACGGTCATGTGCTTTGACAAGCGAACCGGCGAACTGCTCTGGCAAAGTGGCGTGACGTACGCCAAAAAGGAAACCACGCACAAGACCAACCCGTACTGTTCCGGTTCGCCTACGACCGACGGCCGCATCGTGGTGGCCAATTTCGCCTCAGCCGGCATCGTTGCCTACGACCTCGGCGGGGAGCAGCTATGGCGCCGGGACCTCGGGCCGCAGGTGCACGAGTGGGGCAGCAGCACTTCGCCGGTGCTGTTCGGCGACGTGTGCATCATCTATCACGGACCCGGTCCGCATGCGGCATTGTATGCACTCGACAAGCTGACAGGGCGCACGGTTTGGAAACGCAAGGTCGAGGAGCGAGACAACCTCGATCGCGTGGACGGTTTTCGCGGCCGCGAAGGCGGGATGATCGGCTCGTTCAGTACCCCGATCATTATCAGGGCGAACGGCCGCGCGGAACTGGTCGTCAGCGAGGCCAACACGCTGCGCGCAGTCAACCCGGAGGACGGCAGCGAGCTGTGGCATTGCGACGGGTTGAACCCGCTCGTGTACACGTCGCCGGTTTACGACGGCAACGTCGTGCTGGCGATGGGCGGCTACTTCGGCGCGTCGCTCGCGGTGAAGCCGGGCGGCAGCGGCGATGTGACGGCCAAGCGGCTATGGCACGAGGCGCGCGCGAAGAAGAACCGCATCGCCACGCCGGTCATGCACGAGGGGCACGCCTATTTTGTGAACATGTCCGGCTTCATGACGTGTCTCGACCTGAAAACCGGCGGGACGGTTTACACCGAGCGGTTGCCCGCGACGAAGAGCGATCCCGGCGTGTGGGGATCGCCCGTGCTGGTCGGCGACCGAGTGTACGTGACCAACCAGTCTGGCGACACGCACGTGGTGCGCGCCAGCCCGAAGTTTGAGTTGTTGGCGAGCAATCCGGTGGGCGAGTACTCGAACTCGACGCCGGCGGTGTCGGACGGGGCGATCTATGTGCGTACCCATGAGAGCCTGTGGTGCATCGGCCGACCGGCCGGCGGCAAGTGAGCGCGCGCTTGGCCAAGCGGGGAACCCCATCGATTCCCAGCCTTGAAAATCACCGCCCGGGAAGCCTATAACGAGGCATGAACTTTTTTGTCCTTGCGCAGGGGGGGGAGGTACAGACCGCGTGGGAGCTGTTGAGGCAGGGCGGCCCCATGGTTTGGGTGCTGCTGTTGGTCTCGGCGTTTGCGGTGACGGCGTTCCTTGAGCGCGTGCTGAATTATCGCCGTGTCCAGATCAACACCACGGAGTTCATCGCCGGGATCCGGACCAATCTCAAAAACAACTACAACATCGTCGAGTTGGTGGCGATTTGCGACGCCACGCCGGGGCCGGTGGCGCGGATGACGAAGATGGCCATCCTCAATCGCGAACAGTCGCGGGAGCAGCTTCGCGAGTTGCTCGATGACAACAAGCGGGTCGAGGTGGCGCGACTCGAGAAACGGCTGAACATGTTGGGCACCATGGCGCAGATTTCCCCGCTGCTTGGCCTGCTCGGGACTGTTCTGGGATTCATCCGCATCTTTCGTGGCGTGGGGCAGGAGGGCAACTGGGTTTTGGCCGAGACGCTGGCCGACGGCATCTGGGAGGGCTTGATCTGCATGGCGCTTGGCCTGGCCATTGCGATTCCGTGCTACATCGCCTTCAACTATCTCGTCGGCCGCAAGAATGACTTGGCCGTGGATATCGACAAGATTTCGTCGGAGATCCTCAACATCATCACCGTTGAAATGCCGCCGGCCAAGTCGGCCGGCCTGGCGAAGTCCCGGGCGGTCCGCAAGGCGGCACCCAAGGCCGGCGACAAATGAACAACCAGGGAAGCATTCGGCCCTTTCACGGGCGGCTGGACTTCGCCCCGTTTGTCGGGGTGCTGTTCCTGATGTTGCCCCTTTTGTTGTTTCACACCTCCATGGTTTTCAAGCCGGGCATCGAGGTGGACATCACCCTCCCCGAGTCCTCCCAGCACACGGGCGTGAACGATCCTTCGCTGGCGGTCGCCGTTGATGCGAACGGCATCCTCTATTTTCGCAACCGGCAAATCCCGGGCCTGGCGCGCTCGATCACGGTCAAGAAGACGGATGAGGGGATGCCACTTGTCGACCTCGTGA
>DASCOW010000181.1:0-5742 GCA_036012205.1 Verrucomicrobiota bacterium | reverse complement strand
GAACAGGTGGGGTGGCTCTATTACAAGCTGCGGGGCTGGATTTAGGCCAAGCGCTTGGCCAAGCAGAAGATTAGCGGCGACGGCGGCGGCCTCCGCCCTTGCGGGTGGACATGCCAAAGGAATAGCCGCGACCGACGGAGCCGCCACGAAAACGCGGGGTCGATCCAAGTTTCCCATCGTCGAACAGCGATGTGTACTTGTAGTCGAAGTCATCCATTTTTTCCCGGTTGATTTTCTTGCCGATGAACCGCTCGACCGCCTCCATATGCTGACGATCCTCGGCCACCATGATGGTGAAGGCATCGCCAGTGGCGGCAGCGCGCCCGGTTCGCCCGATGCGGTGCACGTAGTCCTCAGGGTGCTGCGGCACGTCGTAGTTGACGACGTGGCTGACGTTGGCAATGTCCAGTCCGCGCGAGGCAATGTCGGTGGCAACGAGCACCTCGAATTTCCCGTCCCGGAAACCATTGAGAGACCGTTCCCGCTCGGCCTGGGTTCGGTTCGAGTGGAGGATCGCCACTGAATGATTTTGGCGTTTCAGCAGACTTCCCACTTTGTCGGCGCCCACCTTGGTTCGGCAGAAAACAATAACTGAGTCGTAGTCCACCTTCTGGAGCAGCGACAGCACGAGATCGTTTTTCTGGTCGAACGCCACCGGGTAAACCGAGTGTGAGACGGTATCAGCCACAGAACGGCGCATTCCGATCTCGACCGTTTCCGGATCTTTCATTGCCCACTGGATGATCGTCTCAATGATCGGTGGGATGGTCGCCGAGAAGAGCGACGTGTGTCGTTTCTCCGGGCATTTCTGGATGATTTTCTTGACGTCCGGCATGAAGCCCATATCGAGCATCCGATCGGCCTCGTCGAGCACAAGGTACTCGATGTTTTTGAGTGTCAGATTTTTCTGGGACAAATGGTCGAGCAACCGCCCCGGCGTGGCGACGATGATGTCGGTTCCCTTTTGCAACTCGTCGGTTTGCTTGCCGTATTTCACGCCACCGTAAAGCACGGTCGTCCGCAGGTCAGAGTATCGCGAGAAATCCCGGAACGCCGTCTCGACCTGCGAAGCGAGTTCACGTGTCGGCTCAACAATCAACGCGCGCGGCTTGTCCGCAGGCTTGTCGAGTTTTGTGAGGATAGGCAGGCCGAACGCCGCCGTCTTGCCGGTGCCGGTTTGGGCGCTGCCAATCAGGTCGCGGTCCTCGAGAAACAGCGGGATAGCCCGAAGCTGAATCGGCGTCGGATCCTCGTAACCCATCGCACGAATCCCCTTGAGAACGGTGTTGGAAAGCCCCAGTGAACTAAAAGACATGGCCGCGGTGTGTAACAGAAATGCAACCGATGGGAAACGCAAATCACTTCGTTGCGCCTTAGCGGGCTTGGCTCAACGCCTGGCCAAGGCTAAAACACCCGCGTGGAAATTGCCCAGGACCACAACCGCCGTGTCTGGGACGAGCGCGTTCAGCAGGGCCTCCTGCACACGCGCACCGCCCGCGACGACGAATTCAAAAACCCGCTGAAAGCCATCAACGGCCGGGGCTGGATCGACGGTGGGCTCGACGGCAAACACGTTCTCTGTCTTGCTGGCGGCGGCGGATTGCAGGCACCTCTCTACGCCGCCGCCGGGGCCAAGGTTACCGTGGTCGACATCAGTTCGAAGATGCTCGAGCAGGACCGGAGCGTCGCCCGCGAGCGCGGCCTCAAATTGCAAACCATCACTGCGTCGATGGACGACCTCCCGATGCTCACCAACGCGTCGTTCGATCTCGTCACTCAGCCGGTCAGCACCTGCTACGTGCCGAGCCTCGCCAAGGTTTACGACGAGATCGCCCGCGTGCTGCGCGTCGGCGGGCAGTACCTCAGTCAGCACAAACAGCCGGCCAACCTCCAAGCTGCGCCAACGCCCTTCCCCAGCGGCTACGCTGTCACCGAGAACTATTACGCCAAGGGGCCGTTGCCGCCGGTGCACGGTAACTTCGAACATCGTGAAAAAGGCGCGCTCGAGTTCGTGCATCGCTGGGAGGAAATTGTCGGCGGCCTCTGCCGAGCCGGTTTCGTGATCGAGGATCTCACTGAACCAAAGCATGGCGATCCCGCCGCTGAGCCAGGAACATTCCGGCACCGCAGCCAATACATCCCGCCGTATGTCGCCATCAAGGCACGCCGCATCGCCAGCGCGCCGCTTGGCCAAGCGTCAGTGGCCGACATTGTCATTCCGTGAATCTGCTTGAGCCGCACCGCCGGCCAACGGTAGCTTGTCGCCCATGTCTTTTCGCATTGCACTGATTGTTGTCACCGGCGTTCTTGCCGCCTGTTCCTCCCCGAAGACAAATCTCACGCCCAAGGCCGGGTTCTCCGGCGATTGGGCCGACTTCGCCCGCTTGGCCAAGAGCAACCGCACGCGAGTCGCGCTGCCGCCGTTTGAGACCACGCCGCAGGCCTCGCTCGATGCCGTCAACGCAGCGATAGCAGCAGCCGACGCCCGACTCGATGCCATCGGTAAAATTAAGCCAAGCGAGGCGACCTTCGACAACACGATCGGCGCGCTCGACGATCTGGCGTTTGACCTGTCGCTGGTGGCCAATCGCACGTACATGATCAAGGAAACCAGTGAAAACGCCGAGCACCGGGCCAAGGCCACCGAGGCGATCAAGCAGTTCGATGAGTGGGCCGTCGGCCTGGACTATCGCGAGGACGTTTATCGCGTGGTCAATGCATACGCCGACTCGGCACCCAAGCTGAACGGCGAAGCCAAGCGTCTGCTCGAGCAGACGCTGCGCGACTATCGCCGAGCCGGTTTGCACCTGGCCAAGGCTGAGCGCGACGAGGTCGAGCGGCTTCGCAAGCAGCTCTCCGCCGCGACCACTGAGTTTCGCACCAACATCACCAACGCCAAAAAGGAGCTGAAATTTACGGCCGCACAGCTCGAGGGTTTGCCGGAAAGTTTTCTCGAGCAGGTCAAGACCGGCGACGACGAGTACACGCTACAGACCAACGTGACGTTTCACTACCTCAACGTCATGCGCAGCGCCAATCCGGAGGCCACGCGCAAACGCTTCTCCGGCGAACGAAAACGGCTTGCCCGCGAGAAAAACATCCCTCTGCTAAAGACGGTCCTGCAGCTTCGCGCCACGATCGCCGCCAAGCTCGGCTACAAGACGTGGGCCGACTACAAGTGCGAAGTCAAGATGGCCGGTGCCGGCACCACGGCGCGCGAATTTCTGATGAATCTCAAGCGCGGTCTCGAGCCAAAGTGGCAGGCCGAGCTTGCGCAGTTCAACACGCTGAAGCGCCGTGAAACCGGCAATGCGAACGCTTCCCTAAAAATGTGGGATGCCTTCTACTATATGAATCTACTGAAGAAGGAGAAGTACTCTGTGGACACCGAGCAGCTTCGTGTGTTTTTCCCTTACGAACAGACACTGCACGGGATGTTCCGAGTGTACGAACGCATCTTTGGACTGAAGATCGTGGAGGCCGTCGCACCGTACAAATGGAACGAGCAGGTGACGCTGCACCTCGTTTACGACGCTGCCACCGGCAATCCGCTTGGCGCGTTGTATCTCGACATGTTCCCACGCGAAGGCAAGTACAACCACTTCGCGATGTTCCCGCTGATCTCCGGCAAACGACTGCCGGACGGTACCTACCAGCGGCCCACCGTCGCGCTGATCTGCAACTTTCCCACGCCCGGAAAGGACAAACCATCGCTGCTCTCGCACGACAACGTTGAGACATTGTTCCACGAATTCGGCCACGCGCTGCACGGCATCCTCACACAGACCCAGTTCACCCGTTTCGCCGGCACGAGTGTGCCACGCGATTTCGTCGAGGCGCCGTCGCAGATGCTCGAGAACTGGATTTGGGACAAAACCGTGCTCGACTCGTTCGCCGCCGACTACCGGGACCCGACTAGAAAAATCCCGGAAACCGTGCTGGCGAAACTGAAGGAGGCAAAGAAAGCCACCATCGCTCGGCACTATCGCGGCCAACTTTCGTACGGACTCGTCGACCTGAGCCTTCACTCGCTGACGGTGGCGGAGGCCCGGATCGTCGAACCAGTTGCACTGTCCAACCAAATCACTGAGGCGGTCTATCTCAAACCGCAGGAGAACACGTCATTCGTCGGTTACTTCGGCCACCTCATGGGCTACGACGCTGGCTACTACGGTTACGCCTGGGCCGACTCGATCTCCGCCGACATGGCCACGGTTTTTGAGAACGCACCCAACCGCTACTTCGACAGTGCAGCGGGGCAGCGCCTGCGGCGGGAGATTTACGAAGTGGGCGACTCGCGCGACGTCAGCGAATCGATCGAAAAATTCCTCGGCCGCCCCCGCTCTCTCAAGCCGTTCCTCCAAGACCTCGGCATCCTGGACGAGTAGCCCTTGGTTGAGAGGCTCAGCCGGCGGCTTTGTTCAGAGCAGCGAGGACGATATCAGCAGTGAGCAACTCGGGGAGCATTTCAGGTTCGCTGGTTTTGTCTGCCGGGAAAACGAGCACGAGTGGCACACCCGCCCTGCCCCAGCGTTGCAACTCCTCGGTGATGTAATCCGGCCGGCGCGTGTAGTCGGCCCGAAATGCCTTGATGTTTTTGTCGGCCAGTACCGTACGTACCGACTCAATATCGATGCTCGTTTTTTTGTTGGCGATACAGGTGATGCACCACTTGGCCGTGAAATCCACCAGCACCGGTTGGTCCGCCTCGCGCGCCTTGGCCACAGCTTCCGGTGACCAGCGGTGCCAGCGGATCCCGCCGGGGAAATCCTGCACAACGCCGGCCTTGGCCGATAACGGGTCGGTCGGGGTGCGCCATTGCATCTGCCCCTCGAGGCCAAACACGACTCCGCCCAACGCCAACGCCCCAGCGATGCCCAAGGCCAGACCACGCCTTCCGGTACCGCGCTGGAAAAATTCACCAAACACCCAGGCCGCCATGGCGATCACGATCAGGAAAATACCGAACCACAAAACCCGGCCACCGTAATATTCGATACTCACGGTGAACAGCCAAACGCCCGTGGCCAACATCGGAAAACCCATCGCCACCTTGAACTTCTCCATCCACGGCCCCGGCTTGGGCAGGAAACGCAGCAGTCGAGGATTCCAACTAAGCACCACGTACGGAAACGCGAGGCCAAGCGCCACGGTGACAAACATCAGCACAATCACGACAGCGGTTTGCGTGAAGGCAAAGCCAAGCGCCGGCGCGAGGAACGGCGCCGTGCAAGGCGTCGCCAACACCGTAGCCAGCACGCCGTTGAAAAACGCACCGCCGACCCCCTCCCGGGTCGCCACCGAGCCGGCAGCAGCACCGACCGAGCCCAGCGTCACCTCGAACAGGCCAAACAAATTCAAAGCCACCAACATGATGAGAACCGTCAGCAAAACAACGAACTGCGGATTGGACATTTGCATACCCCAGCTTGCCAGTTCGCCAGCGCTTTTCACGCCGATCACCACGCCGGCCAGCACCAAAAACGACACGACCACCCCCGCGCCGTAAAGCATCCCGAGCAACTGCACGCGCGCCGGCGACTCCTTGCTTTGATTGACGAAACCGAGAATCTTCAGCGAGATCACCGGCAGCACACACGGCATGACGTTCAAAATCAGACCGCCGATGAAGGCGTACAACAGCATCCGCCAGAGCGACTTGTCGGCAGTGGCGGGCGGCGGGGCTTGTGTTGTGGTCGTTGCGGCCGCGCCCGATGCGGAAGCCAAGATCGGGAACTTGAC
>DASCOW010000180.1:0-1808 GCA_036012205.1 Verrucomicrobiota bacterium | reverse complement strand
GACGCTCGAGGCTACACCCCTTTTCTAATGAGCAAAAAACCGGTATGGGTGTTTCACGGTGCAAAGGACAACGTCGTACCCTTGCAGGAATCCCAACTCATGGTGGACGCCTTGAAACGGCGTGGTGGCAAACCGGAGTTCACCATCTACCCCGATGCCAACCACGACTCATGGACCGAAACATACAACAACCCAAAGCTGTATGAGTGGTTCCTGTCCCACAAAAATGAATAATACTTGAGCAGACGCCGGGTGGAGCAACTTAATGAACGTACTGTTCATCATTAACGGTCTGCCGCAGGAAGACCGCCGGGCCAGGGAGGCCATGCGCATCGCCGCCGGGATCGGCGTCTGGGGCAAAGTCCGGCCCACCCTCTGCTTCGCCAAGGCCGGCGACTCAGCACTTGGCCAAGCGGAAGACAAGGAACTCGGCCACCATATCCAACTGTTGCGCGATACCGCCGGCGGCCTGTTCACCCTCGCCCGGGAAGAACCCGACGGCATCCTGCAGCACACCGACGAAACCGGTTTGGCCAAGCTCGTCGGCGAGGCCGACACAGTGCTGCATTTTTAAGCGCTCCCGGTCAAACACGGCTTGTCTCCCCGGTCCTCCTCCAGTAGCGTCTCTCCGGATGACCCTTGAAGACCATGCCGGAGATGTCGTTGGCAAGGCCCGTAAAGGGCTTGCTGTCGCCTCCGGGCAGGTCGCCGATGCAGGCGGGCTGAGTGCCGAGAGCTACGCCAGCTTCGAGGAGCACGGCACCTTCGACGAGTTGCCCGACCTCGAGAAGATCGGCGAATTGCTCCACCTCGATCCCCACAAACTGGCCACCATCGCCACCGGCTGGCGTCCTCGCGCCGCCGACCTCGAGGCCAACAAGACCGTCCGGCAAATCACCACCAACGAGGGCATGGAGGTGCACTGCTATCTCGTGTGGGACGCCGCCACCCGCGAATCGGCATTGTTCGACACCGGCTGGAGCGACAAACCGATCCTGACGTTGCTGCAGGAAAACGACCTTACCCTGACGCACCTCTTCATTACCCACACCCACCACGATCACGTCGCCGCGCTCACGTCGATCCGCAAACAGTTCCCCGACGTGGCACTGCACTCCAGCTCGCCCAACGCACCGGATGAGCAGCGCAACCAGCCCGGCCAAGTCGTCGAGCTGGGTGGCCTGCAAATCACCTCCCGCGAAACCCCCGGCCACGCCGAGGACGGGGTAACCTACGTGATCGACAACTTCCCCGGTTTCGCTCCGAAAGTGGCGATGGTCGGCGACGCGATTTTTGCCGGCTCGATGGGTGGCGCACCAAGCCACTACCAGCTTGCGCGTGAAAAGGTGCAGTCAGAAATCCTGAGCCTCTCCGCCGAGACCATCCTCTGCCCCGGCCACGGCCCCATCACCACCGTCGCTGAGCAACTCACCGTCAACCCGTTTTTCTAGACCGCCGACTGGCCAGGGGATGTTCACCTCCAGGTGATGAGGTTGAGACCACCGTCCCCAGTTCCTTGCCGACCAACTCTAGGATGTTGCACTCGAAAGTTTCGCCAGCCTTGTTGATCTCCTCGACACCCATCTGAACCCTTTCCAGGCGCCCAGACTAACTCTTCAAATGGCCCAGTTTAAGTAACCACGACCACAACAAGCTTCAGCACAACGGCTGACGACGACATGCATCTGGTAACAAAAGTTGCCGCTTCCAGCACGACCGGCTACGCCGCTGGCGTGTACGACATCATTACAATTTATCCGATATTTACGCAGATTATAGCGAAATCACGTGGTAATAGCCGGATTTAG
>DASCOW010000179.1:0-2854 GCA_036012205.1 Verrucomicrobiota bacterium | reverse complement strand
CGGATGGGAGTGCTGTCCGCCGTCGGGTGGGTGGCCGAGGGCAAGACGGCGATGCAAGCCACCGGCATCAAACTTGGCGCAAATCAACTCACCGTCGAGGTGGACACCGCCGACGGCCCAAGGCGGTTCCAGCTGGAGTTCGGCAACAAAGGCCCGCTTGGCCGAACGCGGGTAATGACCGAACAATACGGCACGCCGACCATCTTCTCCGCCCCCAACGAGTTTGCCAACATCTACTACGCCGCCCTCCAAACCCTCGGCTTGGGCAGGCGATAGGGCTCTTGGGAAAGCGTTGCTCTTTCCTTACCCATTCAGTGGGTCGAGCTGCGCCTGAACTTTTTGCGTGGTCCGGAAGTGAAGCTTGGCGGCTTGGCCAAGTTTGTTCATTCCGTGTTTTTTCAGGAACTCCACTCCGGCGGCATCCACCCTTGACGAGGCACCCTTGGGCAACTCAAGGCCAAACTCCCGGCCAAGCGCGGCGAGGCGCTCGACGAACGCTGACCTTGCCAGAATCGAGGCGGCAGCCACCGCAATATCGGACTCGGCCTTGTGCATTTGCACCAACTCGAGTTGGCGGCCTTCCTCCATCAGCGCGCTCTTGACGGTGGCTTTGTTGCGGGCGAACTGGTCGCTGACTGCCCGCAACGGCGGCGGCTCCATGCGATGCCGCTGACCCAGCAGATTCTCAATGACCCGTGCGTGGCCCCACGCGAGAATCTTGTTCACATTGCGCATTTTTTGGTGAAGCCGATTATACGTGGCGTTGCCGATTGGTACAACGGAGTGGATGCAGCCGGGGGTTTCGCGAATGCCCTTGGCCAAGCTGGCGATTTTTTTGTCGCTGGAGATGGCCTTGGAATCCTTCACGCCCATCTCGTGCAGTGCGCGGGCGACCGGCTCGTTCACGTAGACTCCGCCGACAACCAACGGCCCGAAAAAATCGCCCTTGCCGCTCTCATCGACGCCGAGTCGGGGCTCGAGTTGCTCCGGTTGCGTCTCAAGCTCATAGCCGAGTATCGCTTGACCAAGGACCTCCGGCTCAAGGGTGAACTCGACAAACTCGCGCGTGCCCTTCCCCTGCGCAAGCAGCTTGCCGCTTTCGTACCAGGTGACAGAGAGGCCGAGACGCTTGAAGCTGTAAACAGCATGCGGCACGTCCGAGGCGTCGAAGTCACGCTTGGTCAAGATCCCGCGCAATGTCTCCGCCTGTTCGGGCGTCAGCTTGGCAGTGTGGCTCGTCATCAGGCGGTGGTATCGCTTGGCTCGACCCATTTGCCGTGCTTGCGAATGAGATCGACAAGGCTCTCCACTGCCTCGGCCTCGGGAATATTGAAACGAACCGGCTCGCGACCGACATAGAGGTTGACCTTGTTTGGCGCACCGCCGATGTAGCCGAAATCGGAGTCAGCCATCTCGCCGGGGCCGTTGACGATGCAACCCATGATGGCGATCTTCACGCCCTTGAGATGCTCGGTGCGGGCCTTGATGTGGGCGGTGACTTCCTGCAGGTCAAACAGCGTGCGGCCGCAGCTCGGGCAGGCGACGTAGTCGGTCTTGAAGGAGCGACAACCGGCGGCCTGCAAAATATTGTAGGCGAGGCACAGCGACTTGCCGGCGCCGGTTTCCCCGCGAATCAAAATGGCGTCCCCAATGCCGTCGCACAGCAGCGAGCCGATCACGACGGCGGCGCGGAGCAGGGCGATGTTTGGCTCGAGTGGCGTGTTGCCGAAGCTGAGGCACTCCTTCAGCAAAATGGGATTCGTGCGGCCAAGTGCCTTGATCCGACCGGCCAGTAGGCGGAACGCGGTGATGGTGGGCAGGTCGATGTCGTCTTTCACCGTGACAAGTTGTGTGTCGCAGTTGATGGAAAACGCCTCGCGCGGATCAACTTCCATCACGTTGAGTTTCTCGTAAACCGCTTCCGGCTTCACGTCATCTCCCGGCTGGATGCGCGGCGCGAGCTTGTCCCAGGCCGCTTGCGTCACGGCAATGCGGATGGTTTGTTCACCGCCGCACTTCACGCCGTCGGCCAACTCGATCTCCGGTGTTGCACGGCGTGCGTAATCGAACGGATCGTAGGCCAACGGCACGTCTGGTATCTCGGCGTCCGGATCGGTCAACTCGGGAATCTGTGCGAGCAGGTCGTTGCAGACGGCGATCTCGTTTGGCGAATCCTCGGTGAGCGAAACGCGGATCGTGTCGCCCAGGCCGTCGCACAGCAGCGAGCCGATTCCGATAGCGCTCTTGATGCGGCCATCCTCGCCGTCGCCGGCCTCGGTCACGCCCAGGTGCAGCGGGTAATTCCAGTCCGGCCCCAACTTGGCGAGGCGCGCGGCCAGAAGCCGGTAACACTCGATCATTACCTTGGGGTTGCTGGACTTCATCGAGAACTTGAAATTGTGAAAGTCGTGCTCTCGGGCGATGCGGGCAAACTCCAGCGCGCTCTCCACCATGCCCAGCGGCGTGTCGCCGTAGCGGCTCATGATGCGGTCGCTGAGCGAGCCGTGGTTGGTGCCGATACGCAGTGCGCGGTTGCGCGTTTTGCATTCCTCGACGAGCGGCGCGAACTCGGCCTCGATGCGAGTCAACTCCTCGGCGTATTGTTCATCAGTGTATTCGCGGATGTTGAATTTTTTGGAGTCGGCATAGTTGCCGGGATTCACGCGAACCATCTCGCACCACTTCACCGCTTCCAAAGCGGCGTCCGGCTTGAAATGAATGTCGGCGACCACCGGCACGTTCGAGCCGCGCGCGCGGATGCCGGCGACGATCGGCTCGAGATTGGCGGCGTAGCGTTTGGTTTGCGCGGTGATGCGGACAATCTGGCAGCCGGCCTCGACCAAGGCCATCGATT
>DASCOW010000178.1:0-1474 GCA_036012205.1 Verrucomicrobiota bacterium | reverse complement strand
CGGGCCATCGCCTGGCCAAGCGGCTCGGCGGCGCGTTGGCCGACGTCATCGGCGAGATAGTCGGTGGCGGTCATTCGGCGGGCAAGCAACGGGCTGGCCAGCTCGCCGATCGCTTGGCCAAGCGACGCGGCAGGGAGGTTGACCGGCTTGGCCAGGCGCTCGCCCTTTGGGCCGTTGTAAACCAAGCGCCAAATCCGGCCCGTCTCGCGATCGCGCCCGGGGTGGTCAAGACGCACCTCGTAGTGGCCGATGATGCGGTTGTAAAAATCGGCGATGTACAGCGCGCCGTCGGGGCCGAACTGCAGATCGACCGGCCGAAACCACGGGTCGCGGGTGCGGATCAGGTCTGGCAGCTCGGTGCCTTTCGGACTACTGCCGCGCCAATTGACTCGGTCACGGTTGACGCGGCTGGTGATGACGTTGCCGATGAAAATGTTGCCGCGAAACTCCGGCGGCCAGTGGTTGTCCTGATTGAACACGATGCCGCACAGGCCGGTGGAGTCGTGGTTGTGCCGAATGACCAGCGGCGCAAAGCCCATGCCGTCATGCGGCTTGCCGAAGCTCGGGTAGTAGGCGTCTCGGATGAGTTGATAAATCGGCGAACTGTGGCAGTCGGCAGTGTAAAAGTTACCGAACGAGTCGAGGCACATGCCGAACGGGTTCACCTGCCCGAAGGTGAACTGCTCGACGCTCGAGCCGTCCGTCTGCAGTCGGTACGTGTTGCCAGAGTTCATCGTGATGCTCAAGCCGTCTGCGGCAGTGATGGTTGTGTTGTTGTTGAATCCGTGCGTGAGGTGCAGCCAGCCGTCGAGCCCGCGTGTGAACGACGAGTGCATGCCATGCGTATCACGCTCGTAACCAAGCGGCCCGTACAGTTTCTCGCGCTTATCGGCCAGGCCGTCGCCATCGGTGTCGCGCAAAAACCAGATGTTCGGGATACTCCATGCGATCACGCCATCCTTATAAGGATACAAGCCGGTCGGAATGTTGAGGCCGTCTGCGAACAGGCTAATCTTGTCGTACGAGCCGTCGCCATTGGTGTCCTCTAGAATCTTGATCGTGTCGCGACCGGGTTGGCCAAGCGGCGCGGGGTACGGATATTCCAGCGTGCTCGTGACCCACAGCCGCCCCCGCTCGTCAAAGGCGAGGTTCATCGGCTGGCCAATGTCCGGGCTGGCCGCGACCAGCTCCATCCGAAAACCATCCGGAACAGCGAACGCCTTAATACTTTCCTGCACAGGGAGGGGATTTGCCTTGCGCACCAACACCTGAAAATCTGGGCCACTGTAGGGGTCAACCGGTCTATTACCCTGAGAATCTTGCGCTTGGCCAAGCGCTACGCTCGTCAAAAAAAACAGAATAAGGCGAAACATTATGCAGGGGAAAATGACGAGTCGACAGACCTATGCCAAGCTGGATCTTGATCGCTGTAAAATCATCTGGGCTTATTCCAAGGATGATTCCAAATGACGGA
>DASCOW010000177.1:0-11982 GCA_036012205.1 Verrucomicrobiota bacterium | reverse complement strand
CCACCAGTTTCACTGGATTCTCTACCTCTTCGGCGCTTTCCTGCTGTTTTCCGGCATCAAAATGCTCTTTGTCGGCGACGAGGAGGTGGAGCCGGAGAAAAACATCGTCATCCGACTGGCTCGCAGGATTTACCCCGTTGCAACTGAGTTTGATAATCACCATTTTTTTACCCAGCTAAACGGCCGCAGGGCGCTAACGCCGCTGGCCCTGTGCCTGATCATGGTCGAAACCACAGACCTGATTTTTGCGGTGGACTCCATCCCTGCCATCTTCGGCATCACCACCGAGCCATTTATCGTTTTCACGTCGAATGTGTTTGCTATTTTGGGACTTCGGTCGCTCTACTTCGTGCTAGTCGGCCTGTTGCGACACTTTTGTTATCTGAAATACGGTCTGGCACTCGTGCTGGTGTTCATCGGATTCAAGATGTTGATTGTCCTTTGGGGTGGCCGACCCGGGTGGCTTGATTTTGAGGATAACCACAACATGGTTCTCATCATCGTCGCGGCGATCCTTGGCTTGTCCATTGTCGCCTCGCTGCTGGCACCGAAAAAAAAACCAGAAGGAACCCAGTAATAGTGAAAGCCCGGCGCTTGGCCAAACGCAGCCACCAAAAGATTTTTTAGTTGTATGAACGAAAACACCCATAACCTGAACCGGACATTGAGGAGGGTCCGGCTTCCGGCGTGAAATATCGCTGGAGCCTCGCGCCCTCACAACCGCTCTTAACCGGCCAACTCATTCGCGAACTGCCGCTGTCGCCTCTCATGGCCCAATGCCTCGTCAACCGAGGCGTCACCAGCAAGGCCGAGGTCAGCGAGTTCCTGAACCCAAGGATCAAGCTGTTGGCCGATCCGTTCCTGATTCCAAACATGGATGTCGCCATCGAGCGACTCTGGAAGGCACGGGAAAACAACGAGCGGTTGCTGATCTATGGCGACTATGACGTGGACGGCATCAGTTCCACGGCGCTACTCACCGAGATGCTGACCAAGTTGGGTTGGTCAGTGCAGCCATACCTGCCCGGACGCTTCGATGACGGCTACGGCTTGAGCGCCATGGCGCTTGAGCGGTGTCTCGAAAAATTCGATATCGACATCGTGCTCGCCGTCGATTGTGGCTCCACAGCCGTCGAGGCCATCGAATACCTCAATAGCAGGAAAGTAGACGCCCTCGTGCTGGATCACCATCAGGTCAGCGTGCCTCCGCCTGAGCCGCTCGCCATGGTCAATCCCCAGCTCAGCAACGAGTACCCGAACTTTCAGGAACTCTGCTCCGTGGGCCTGGCCTTCAAGCTCGCCCACGCACTCGTCAAGCGAGGCAGGCAGGAGGGCCTGCAAAAAGAGCGCGAGCTCGACCTCAAGCAATTCCTCGATCTCGTCGCCCTTGGCACCGTGGCCGACCTCGTCCCTTTAACCGGCGAGAACCGCAAACTGGTTCGTGCCGGCCTCGAGCAACTCGGCGAAACCACCCGGCCCGGCCTCGTCGCCCTCAAGAAAGTGGCCACCGTCTCCACACCGGTCACCGTCTTTAACGTCGGATTCCACCTTGGCCCCCGCCTCAACGCAGCCGGTCGGATGGACAACCCGGGCACCTCCCTGGATCTCCTCTTGGCCAAGGATTTGTACGAGGCCGAGAAAGCCGCTGAGATGCTGGATAATTACAATCAGGAACGCCGCGGCATAGAGCGCGATATCTCCACTCAAGCCGTGGAAAGAGTGCGTCAACGCTTCGACCCAGAGAATGATTACGTCATCGTCGAAGGCAACATGGACTGGCACCTCGGCGTCATCGGCATCGTCGCCTCCCGCGTGATGCGCGAATTCTACCGGCCCACATTCATTCTCGCCAGCGACGGCGACGGCTGGAAAGGCTCCGCCCGCAGCATCGAGGGCTTCGACCTCGCCGAGGCCATGCGTGGCTGCGACGACCTACTCAACGACCACGGCGGACACGCCATGGCCGCCGGCGTCTCCGTCAAGCCCGGCCGGCTCGACGCCTTCCGAGAGCGCATCAATGAGATTGCAAAAAAAAATATCTCGTCCGAGTTGTTCCAGCCGCCGCTCAAACTTGACGCCGGAACAGATCTCTCCGAACTGACACTCCCAAACGTCGAGACCATGCGCCAACTCGAACCGCTTGGCCAAGCGAATCCGGAGATCCAGTTGCTCGTCGCCGACCTCACCCTGGCGAGTCCCATCTACCGGATGGGCCGCGACAAACAGCATGCCAAATTCTGGGTGAGCGACGAGCGGGGCTCCAGCGAGGTCATCGCGTGGAACCTCAAGCCCGAGGACGAGCCGACGGACACCTTCGATCTGGCCATCGCACCGCAGATCAACGACTTCAGCGGACGCCGCACCGTCCAACTTAAACTCATCGATTGGCGCCCTGCCAGGGGATGACACGCTTGGTCATGGGTGTTTTGTACATGCTTTGCATCGTCGTTGCTGTATCTGAAACTCCTTGCGCTTGGCCAAGCGTTAAGGTCAAACAACTGGCGTGCCGGACTGGCTGACATCTGTTCTTACATCTGTTCTTCTTGGGATCATTGAGGGGATCACCGAATTCCTCCCGATCTCCTCGACGGGCCACTTGCTGGTGCCGCAGCAGCTTGGCTGGCTGCAGCCACAGTCGGACGTGTTTAACATCGCCATCCAGAGCGGCGCGGTGGTTGCGGTGCTGTTCAATTTCACCGAACGCGTCAAACAACTCACCCTCCGCTGGCGAGAACGAAAAACGCTCGACTACCTGGCCAAGCTGCTCGTTGCGTTCGTCATCACCGGCGCCGGCGGGCTGGTCATCGACATACTTGGCTTTGAACTACCGGAGACGGTGCTGCCAGTGGCGGTGGCGCTGCTGGTTGGCGGGGTATTGTTCGTCGTGGTGGAAAAAAGGATCGGCGACCAGGCAACCTTGGCAGAGGTCACTTGGGCGATTGCGATTGCAGTTGGTTTCGGCCAGTTGCTTGCAGCTGTGTTTCCCGGCACGTCGCGCTCAGGGGCAACAATTCTCATCGCGATGCTGATGGGGCTGCGCCGTGTCCCGGCGATCGAGTTCACATTCCTGCTCGGCGTGCCAACGCTGCTGGCAGCCGGGGCGTACAAGGTATTCAAGGCGGTCCGCGCCGAGACGGTGTCGGAAGACTGGTGGCAAATGGCCTTGGCCACGGTTGTATCGGCAATCACGGCTTTCGTGTCGGTGCGATGGCTGTTGCGCTACATTGAGACGCACACGTTCGTGGCGTTCGGCTGGTACCGTGTCGCGCTTGGCCTCATTTTGCTGGCCATCACACTGGCCTGAAGGCTCATCACAACAGGTGATACTGTTGACGGATGCCGCATTTGGCCTACAATTCGCCGGTACATGGCGCTTGGCCAAGAATCCCGAGGCCGGTATGCCCTCCCCTTTTTTTGTAACCTTTTGTGAATAGATCGTGTAACTGCGACCGTAGTTTTTAATTAATGAAGCGAATCAACTGCATTCTGAATCAAGTATTGCTCCCGCTTGGCTGCGCCTTGGCCATGGTCGGCTGCAGCCCAAGCGCCGTGACCGAGAAGTCAAAGGACAAATCCGACAAGGCACAGAAGAACAAGGCTGTGCTGGTGGAATTGGTCGAGGTGAAACGCGGGATGATCGAGTCGATCCTCGAACGCTCCGCACCCCTCGAAGCGGAGGCGAAAGTCGAGGTCAAGGCCCGCACGAGCAACCCGGCAATCGAGTTGCTCGTCGAGGAAGGTGACAAAGTCGGCAAAGGCCAGATTTTGCTTCGCCTCGAGAACGACAAGCAGAAAAACGATTACGACCAGGCCAAGAGCCAACTTGATAAAACGCGGATCGAGTTCGAGCGACAGGAGAACCTTTACAAGGACAACCTCATCAGCGAGCAGGCGTTTCGCAACGCAAAGTTCGACTTGAACCAACGCCAACTGTCCGCCGAGACCGCCAAACGCCAACTGGAGTACACCGAGGTGCGTGCGCCCATCAGGGGCACCATCACCCTGCGCTCCGTGAAGGTTGGCGAAAATGTTAACAGCGGCTCAACCATTTTCGAAATCATCGACTTCGAGTCGACCGTCGCGGTCGTCCATGTGCCGGAGCAGTACCTGCCCCAACTCAGGCCAGACATGGCGGCGCGGCTGATCTCTAATACACTTGGCGACAAGATTTTTCCCGCCCATGTGAAACGCATCTCGCCCATTGTCGAGGCCCGTGCCGGGACGATCAAGGTGACCGTTGGCGTGAAGGAACTTGGCGCGCTGCGCCCCGGCATGTGGGTGGACGTGGAACTGGTGCTCGAGACCAAGCAGGACGCCGTGCTGATCCCGAAAAAATCGGTCGTGTACGACAACGACCAGACGTTCGCCTACAAGCTGCACACCAGCACCAACGGTGTGAAACGCGTGAAACGCCAGTTGGTCCTGCCGCAAAACGCCGACAAGGTGCACATCGAACCAGTCGAGGGCTTTGCCGTCGGCGAGAAAATTGTCATCGCCGGCCAATCCGGCCTGAAGGAAAACTCCACGGTTCGGGAAACCAGCGACCCCGACCCGGACGCGGACGCGGAGGACACCCCCGACGCCACCGCCAGCACCAACGCTCCAGCCGCCAGCGGGAGCGGAACATAACCCCGCGCCTTCCGCACCGGCATGGAGTCTCCGCACCGCAACCCCAACTTCACCACCGACCGGCCAGTCGCGGTGCTGATGGTGTTCCTGGCCGCCGTTGTCTTCGGCTATTTCTCGCTTAGCCAACTGCCGGTCACGCTCATGCCGGAGATGAGCTACCCCACCCTCACCGTCCGCACCGAGTACCCCGGCGCCGCGCCGGAAGAGGTCGAGAACGACATCAGCCGCCGAATCGAGGAGGCACTTGGCGTCGTCAGCGGGCTCAACGAGATCAGCAGCATCAGCCGGGCTGGAGTGAGCGACGTAATACTCGAGTTCGTCTGGGGCACACCGATGGTCGATGCCATCCAAAACACCCTCGAAAAACTCGACCTCGTTTACCTGCCGCGCGAGGCGGAGAAACCGCTGCTCCTTCACTACGACCCCTCGCTTGATCCGGTGATGGAGCTGAGCCTGTCCGGCTCCAGCAGTAGCATCAAGTACCGGGGTGACGAGGGACTGCGGCGACTGCGGCGCATCGCCGAACTGCAGGTCAAGCGACTCATCGAGCCGATCAAGGGCGTCGCAGCGGCCCGTGTCCGCGGCGGACTCGAGGAGGAAATTCACGTGTTGATCGACGAGGCCAAGCTGCAGCGAGTGAACCTCTCGATCAATCAAGTGCTGAGCCGACTGCGTGCGGAGAACATCAACGCCGCCGGCGGCCGCATCCGCGAGGGCGGCGCGGAATACATGATCCGCACCATCAACGAGTACCAAACCCTCGAGGAGATTGCCGACACGATTGTGTTCCGCCGAGAGGGCCGGGAGATCCGCGTAAAAGACCTTGGCCAAGTTGTCCACGGCCAGCGCGACCGCGAGATGCTCACCCACACCGACGGCGAGGAGAGCGTGCAGATCGATATTTACAAGGAAGCCGACGCCAACATGGTCGCCGTGGCCAAGCGAGTCACCGCACTCGTCGGCGAGGTGCCCTCCCCCGGCAAAAAAAAGGAGGACAAGCCGAAAGACTCGCGCGAACTGCAGCGCGAAAAAATGAAAAACTTTTTTCGCGGCCCGACGCTGGCCGGCAAATTGTACAACGAGGAGCAAGCCAAGCTGCGCGTGGTTGCCGACCGCTCAGTCTTCATCGACAACAGCATTCAGGAAGTGCTCAACACAGCGATGCTGGGTGGCCTGCTTGCCGTGATTGTGCTGCTACTTTTTCTGCGCGACATCCGCACAACGGCCATCATCGCGCTGAGCATCCCGATCTCGATTCTTGTGACGTTCGCGCCGCTGAACATTCTCGACGTGTCGCTCAATATCATGTCGCTCGGCGGCCTCGCGATGGGCATCGGCATGCTGGTGGACTCGTCGATCGTGGTGCTCGAGTCGATCTACCGCTGCCGCGAGGAAGGCGACTCAACCCGCGCCGCCGCCATCCGCGGGACGACGGAAGTGCGAGGCGCAGTCATCGCCTCGACGCTCACATCGATCTGCGTTTTTTTTCCGATGGTCTTTGTCGAGGGCCTTGCCGGGCAGGTGTTCAGCGATCTGGGCCTGACGGTGGTCACCTCGCTCATCGCCGCGTTGATCGTGGCGGTGCTGTTCATCCCGATGCTGGCCAGCCGCGGCGGCTTCAAGCTGCAAAGCGGCGGACTGGTATTGCACGCCCTCGGATCGCTTCAGGGCCGCATCAGTCTCCCAACACTTTGGCGTGGCATCCTGCTGCCGCTGTGCGTGCTGCTTGCGCTGATGGTCGGGGCCAAGCTCGGCTACACTTACTGGTCGATGCGCGAGATCGACGACCCGGAAACGCTTGAAAAGATTTCCTTCGGTGCGTCGGCGCTGGCGATGTTCAGCCTGTGGTCCAATGTCTGCACTTGGCCGCTGTTCGTAGCCTTGGCCAAGCGATTGCACGATCGCGGCAAATCAGTGTGGTGGCTGCTCGCAGTTTTCCCGGTGTTTGAGGGGCTGTTCCTGCCGGGTAGCGTGGGCGACAACCGCTTTGGCCCAAGTGCAGAGAATAGCCCGAGCTTGGCCAAACTGTGGGGTTCGTTCCGTAATTACGACGAAAGTCGCAAGCGCATCGGACGGTTATTCCGATATACAGCACCCTACTTTGCCCTGCGCCTGATCATCTCGCTCCTGCTGGAGTTGATCGGCCTGTCGCTGGTTTGGTCAATTCGAATCGTGACCGGCATCGCTCTTTACGGCTACCGGAGCGTTCTCAAAATCGGCTCGTTGTTTGGATTTCTTTTTTCAAGGTCAGGCAGCGGAAAAACCGGCAACATTGCAGATGTTACCTCTGGCTTTTATTCGAGGCTCATTCGTTGGGCCTTGGCGAGCCCCGGCGTAATGCTTGCGCTGATCGTTGGCTGCTTTGGGCTGACGTGGTGGATCGGCAAACAACTCGAAACCGAGCTACTCCCGGAGGTGCACCAGAGCGAGTTCACCTTCGAGGCGTCCCTGCCGGTCGGCACGCCGCTGGACCGTACGATCTCAATTCTCGACGAGATCGAGAAAAGCATTCTCAAAAAACGGGAAGAACTGGGCATCGGCTCACTGCTGGTGATGTACGGTTTCGACACCACCAACATGAAGCGCTCCGATGAAGGCGAGCACTCGGCACGGTTCAAGGTGCTGCTCGAGCCCAGCAAAAACCCGGAGAAAGCAGAGAACCGTGTGATTGCCCGGCTGCGGGCAATGTTCTCGGAGGTGCCTGACGTGACCACGCGCGTGACCCGGCCTGTGCTGTTCAGCTCAAAAAAGCCTGTGGTCATCCAGATCAACGGGGAGGATTTACCGGAGCTGAAGCGCTACTCTGACGAGGCCACTGCACTGCTCGCAAGGGAACCGGCGCTGGCCGATGTCGAGCCAACGCTGCGCAGCGGCGCGCCGGAGGTGCAGATCACCTACGACCGGCAGCAGATCATTCGTCACGGTTTGAACCTCAACTCAGTCGCCAATCAGGTGCGCGACATGGTCAAGGGCTCCGAAGCCACGCGGCTCAACCGGCGCGACCGCCGAGTGCCAATCGTCGTGCGCCTGGCCAAGAAAGACCGCGAACAGGTCGCCGACGTCGGCAAGCTCACCATCAACCCCGGTGCAGATACACCGATCCCGCTCAACTCGATCGCCAAGCTTACCGTTGGCGAGGGGCCAAGCGAGATCCGGCGCATCGACGGCAAGCGCGTCGCGCTGGTGCAGGCGAACATTGGCGCCGGGTCGCTTGGCACAGCAGTCGAGGCCGCCAACGGCGCGCTTGGCCAAGGGATCAACTGGCCGGGCCACATGGATTTCTTCATCACCGGCCAAAACCGGGAATGGGAGCGGAGCCGGACGAGCCTCTACCTCGCGCTTGGCCTGAGCCTGTTTCTGGTTTACGTGATCATGGCGTCACAGTTCGAGTCGCTCGTGCAACCGTTTATCATCATGTTCACCATCCCGATGGCCTTCGTCGGCACGGTGCTGGGACTCAAAATGCTCGGCATCAACCTCTCGGTGGTGGTGTTCCTCGGCATGATCATGCTGGCCGGCATCGTGGTGAATAACGCCATCGTGCTGGTGGACTACGCCAACACACTGCGCGGCCGCGGCTTGGCCCTGCGCGAGGCGATCGTCCGAGCCGGCTGCGTGCGCCTGCGCCCGATTTTAATGACCACCGCCACCACCGTGCTGGGCCTGCTGCCGATGGCGCTTGGCCTCGGGGACGGCGCAGAGATCCGCACGCCGATGGCGGTCGCCGTCATCAGCGGGTTGCTGACCTCCACCGTGCTCACGCTGCTCGTCATTCCGACGATCTATTATTTGTTCGGCCTCGCGGGTGAGCGCCTCTTCCAAGCCAGACAGGAGTAGCCATGGAAACAAACAATCTGGCGACCAAACTCACTCGGTTGTCCCTTGGCCGAAAGGTCACTGTGTTTGTCCTGTTTTTGAGCGTTCTCGCGGTGGGTCTCATCGCCACCGGCCGCCTCCCGCTGGAAATGTACCCCAAGGGCATGGAGGGGCACGGGATGGAGATCCGCACGGCATGGAACTCGGGCGTGGCGCAGGAATCGATGGAAAAACTGGGGCTCCCGATGGAGGAGGAATTGAGCACCGTCCGCGGCATCGACTCGATGCACACGACCTGCTCGCAGACATCGGCCCGCGTACGCCTGAGATTCAAGCGGGGCACGGACATGGCCGTGGCCTACCGCGAAGTGCGCGACCGGATGGAGCGAGCTTCACTGCGGTTCCCCGAAGGCGTGGATGAATACCGGATCAGCAAACATGACGGAATCATGTCCACCATCTGTCGGATGGTCATCGGCTACCAGGAAGACTCCGACCACTACGCCGTCATCGAGAAACACGTCATCCGGCCGCTTCAGCGCATCGACGGAGTGGCCGATGTGGACATTCACATACGACAAAAAGAGATCCAGATCGAGATCGACAAGGACCGTGCCGAAGCGTACGGCCTGGACATCCATCGGCTCTCGCGGCGGTTGCGTGGGGACAATTTCACGCTGGCCAGTGGCACCGTGCGTGACGGAGGCAAAAAATATCTCCTCAAGTCGTCCAGCACATTTCACACAATGGAGGAACTGCGGACCATCCCGTTGACCGACACGGTCAACCTCAGCGATGTTGCCACGTTGAAATATGAGGTGGACAATCCCCACCACCACACTGAGCGGTGGAACGGGCAGGCATCGGCGACAGTCTCGATCCGAAAGGAAAGCGAAGCTAACACAGTGGAGGTGAGCGACCGGGTTGCCGCGACCGTAAGACAGATCCAGCAAAACCCGGCGCTGGCCGGTTATCAGGTCAAGCTCTACCGAAACCACGGCAAGATCATCCGGGGACGCCTGAATAGCCTTATCAACAACGGGATGCTCGGTGCCCTGTTAGCCGCACTGGTTCTCTATTTTTTCCTCCGCCAATTCCGATTGACACTGATCATAGCCATGGCCATTCCGTTGTGCCTGCTCATCTCGACTACCATGATGTTTTTCGCCGATGAAAGCCTCAACACGCAAACCATTCTCGGGCTAGTCATCTGTGTCGGGCTGCTGGTGGACAACTCAGTCGTAGTCGCGGAAAATATTCAGCGCCATTACATAAGCGGACTGTCCCGGCGCGACGCCTGCCTCAAAGGGGTCGGCGAGATCGGCCTCGCGGTGACGACGGCCACCCTTACCACCGTCATCGTTTTCCTCCCGGCCCTGCTCATCGATGGCGAGATGCGCTTCATGCTTTACCGCCTGGCCTTGCCGGTGGTTTCCGCGCTACTGGCCTCGCTTGGCGTCGCACTTGTGTTCATTCCCCTCTGCGTTTACGTGACGCTCCCCCCAGCGACAACCGGGACGCGCCGCTTGGCCAAGCCGAAACGTGCCAGCATCGACATGTGCCTCGCCTTTCGTGCCAACATAAAAACATGCCTCGCTTTTCTCTACGAAAACACGTTTGCGAAATTCAACCAGTGGTACAACCGTGCGCTTGGTCATTTTCTGAAACGCCGGATCGACTTGGCCTTCATTTTGATTATCCTGTTGTCGGCCACCTACTTTTACGGTTTCAAGCAAGTCGATTTCTCTGGCTCCCGCGAAGAGCAGATCGAGGAGTTCCACATGTCCTTCCGGTTTCCCGGTCAGTATACGCTTGAGGATCGGGATGCCTACTTCGGGGCGGTGGAAAACATTGTGAAAACCAACAAGGTGGAGTTCGGAGTCAGCAGCTATTCGATCCGCTACTCCAAGCACTCCGGTGAGTTTGAGGGAAACTTCGACCCTAGTCACACCAGCCAAATCCCCCGAGAGGAGGTCGTGGAAAAACTGTACAGTTTATTCCCGGAGGTTCCGGGCTTGCGGGTGTACTACAAGGGACAGGACCGGGGCGAGGAGCGAAATGACAGAAAGTCAGTCCACTACATCCGTCTGGTTGGCGACGACCCCCAGTTGCTTGAGTCCGTCGGGGAGGGGCTCAAGCCAGCCTTCGAATCGCTTCCCGGTGTGGTGTCGCTGGAGGACAAGGATTCGGACACGGCACCCAACGAACTGGCCCTGGTTGTTGACCGGGAACTCGCCAGCTCCATCGGAGTCAGCCCGGACGCCATCGTCGGCGTGGTCAGCACTGCGTTGCGTGGAAGATCCCTGCCCAAGTTCAACAGCAATGGCCGGCAGATCCCGGTACGCATGCGCTTCAGCGAGGAGGATCGAGCTGAACTGAACGACTTGAACAACTTCCTCGTGCGAACCGATGACGGCCGCTACAGCTCCATCGGTTCGGTCACCAAGCCGACCATGCTAAAGAGCGAGACCTACATCAGGCGCAATGATAAAAAAGTCAGCTACACGATCGGCATGAAGCTCAAGGCCGGCGAGGAACGGTCAGCCCGACGGGCCATCGAGAATGCCCGGCGCAACATCGACCTGCCGGAGGGTGTTTCCTTCAGCGAAATCAAGATGACATTTAACGACGGCGAGGTCACCAGCAGCCTTGTCGCGATGGCGCTCTCGATCGTTTTCATTTACATGCTCATCGCGTTTCTGTTCGAAAGCATGCTGATGCCGTTCTCCATCGTGCTCACCATCCCCCTGGCTGCGATCGGCTCTGTGTGGGCCCATTACTTTACTGGCACGAGCATGGATGAGATGAGCCTCATCGGCGGCATCCTGCTCATCGGCGTGGTGGTGAACAACGGCATCGTGCTCGTCGATTACATCAACCGACTTCGCCTCACCGGCATGGAGCGCACCGAGGCGCTGCTGCTCGCGACCCGGCACCGATTCCGGCCGATCGCCATGACAGCGTTAACGACCATCTTCGGCATGATCCCGCTGACACTGGCTTCCTCCAGCGAACTGGGGATGAGCTTCAAGAGTTTCGGCTACATGATCATCGGAGGGATGACCTCCTCGACGCTCTTTACCCTCTTGGCCGTGCCGGTGTTTTACACTTTGATCGATGACGCACAGAAGGCGCTGCAAAACACACTGGCCAGCATCCTCGACCGCTCTCCCAAGCCAAGCTTGGTCAACGAGTAACTTTTCTCGCTTGGCCAATGCACACTCCCGGACGGTTTCCCAACGTTGTCAACATTGACACGTTCGTGAGTTGGTTACACCTTCCCTCCCTAGCGCTTGGTCAAGCGGTAAACAAATGGAATCCAACGCACTAGCGACCAAAATAACCCGATTTTCACTAAAGCGGAAAGTCACCATCTTTGTTCTTTTTCTAACTATTCTGGCGGTCGGATTTATTGCAACCAATCGCCTTCCCCTTGAGATGGAGCCCAAGGGATCGGAGGGCCATGGGATTTATGTGAGAACACCATGGCGATCCGGAGTCCCTCAAGAATCCTTGGAAAAAATCGGAATTCCAATG
>DASCOW010000176.1:0-6274 GCA_036012205.1 Verrucomicrobiota bacterium | reverse complement strand
CAACGGCCAGGCTGGTGATGGTTTTTGTGATGAGCGCAAAGACACCAATGGGTGCCATGAGCATGATCATGTTCACCAACTTGATAACCACCGCCTGCAAGCCCTCGAAGATCGACAGAACCGGCTGCCGATGCTCGCTGTTCACCTGCACCAGAGCGATGCCGATCAGTAACGAAACGAAGACGAGTTGAAGCATGTTGCGGTTGCTCGATGCCGAGCCGAAAAAGTTGTCTGGAACCATATCCACCAACGGCTGCAGCGGGCCGCGTTGACGGACGGTTTCGGCGGTTTCGCCTTCAGCCTTGTCGGCGGCGTTGGCTTGGAATTGAGCCTCGAGCTTAGCCTTGGTTGCGTCTGGGAGCTTGGCTCCGGGTTGGAGTGTGTTGACAACCAGCAGGCCGATGGTCACAGCAACAGCGGTGGTGGCTATGTAGAGGCCGATGGTTTTGCTACCCATGCGCGACAGTTTCTTGAAATCGGACAGTGATGCCACGCCGGCAACGAGGGAGGTGAGCACCAGCGGTACGGCAATGAGCTTAAGCAGGTTCATGAAGATGTCGCCGAATGGGACAACCCAATTCGTTGCGAACCCGGTCCATTGGAATTGCGCGGCGGCAATGCCGTAGATCAGCCCAAGAATCATGCCGATGATGATCTGCCAGTGAAGTTTTCGATACCATTTCATGCCTGAAGGCGGAAAGGGTAGGGTGGAAGCTGGGGTGAGTGAAGAACTTTAGTTGCCAGAATCCGCCGGGGTGGTTCTGCTTTCAAGTCGGTTCTCTAGTTCTCGTACGCGCTTGAGTAAATCGGGCAACTGGCGCACGGCAACCATCTGTCGCTTTTCCTGAATAATCGGGACAGCCGGTTGTCCCATGTACTGTTTACCGCCCTCGAGATTATTGAAGATCGCGGACTTGGCAGCGACGACGGATCTCGGGCCGATTTTGATATGCCCGGCCACGCCCACCTGGCCGGTGAGGATGGAGTGTTCGCCGACTTGTGCACTGCCGCCGACGCCGGTCTGCGCGATGATAATGCAATGTTCGCCGATGACAACGTTGTGGGCGATTTGTACGAGGTTGTCGATCTTGGTACCTTCGCCGACGAGGGTGTCGCTAAGTGCACCGCGGTCAACGCTGCAGTTGGCCCCGATCTCGACGTCATCCCCGATGACCACACCGCCGATTTGCGGAATCTTGCGATGGTGATCTTCGTCGAACACATACCCATAGCCGTCGGAGCCGATCACGGTGCCGGAGTGGATGCGGACGCGTTCGCCCAGGCGGCACTTCGAGTAAACGGAGACATTGGGGAATAGATGAGTCGCTTGGCCAAGTGCTGACTGGTCGCCAATGGTACAGTTGGCCTCGAGCACTGCACGGTCGCCGATGGTGACAGTCTCGCCGACAACGCAGTTCGGGCCGATGTGCGCCGTGTTGGCTACCTGGGCTGAACTGGCAACAATCGCGCTCGAGTGAATACCCGGGACAAATTGTTTCTCTGGAAACAGCAGCGGCAGCACTCGGGCGAAGGCAATGCGGGCGTTCTTAACGCGTATCACCGTCTTGGAATCAGAAGTAAAATCGCCTGCGGATAGGATGGCGCTGGCTTGGCTCTCCTCGGCCAAGCGGAAGAATTTTTCATTCTCTGCAAAGGTCAGGTCACCCGGCTTGGCTGCGTCAGCTTTGGCGAAGCCAGTCAATTGGATCTCGCCGTCGCCAACGAACTCTCCCCCGACGCGTTCGGCGATCTCTTTGGCGGTAAAGCTCATTTCAGTCTAATCGATCCGTTCTTCAACGATGGCATTGGCATCGCCAAGGACAATGATGCGAGGCTTGTGGCTTGGCACGGACTTCTCGTCCAGCAGGCCGAACACCATGACAGTCAACCGGTCGCCCGTTTGGCCAAGGTGCGCCGTGGCACCGTTGAGGATGACGTTGCCGGAGCCTCGCTGGCCTGGGATTGCATAAGTTTCAAACCGTTTGCCGTTGGCCATGTTGCCACAGACAACGCGTTCAAACGGGAGGAGCCGCACTTTGTCCATCAAGTCGTGATCGATGGTGAGGCTACCCTCGTAATCGACGTTGGCATCAGTCACCAACGCCCTGTGAATTTTTCCCTTGAGCAGATGAATCTGCATATTTATCACATACTAAGCGCACATGCCTCCATCGGCGCAGACCGGTCAAATAGGACTCGAAAATAGCCCGATAAGTGAAGTCAACCGGGGTGGGCCGCCTTGTGGATGGCAAGTCACGATTGACTCGGCGCACGTCGCGAACTATAAACCCCGTTCGCTAAGAGGCAAACATCTTTCAATACGAACACGATACACCCAGACAATATGAGCAGAAAAATTCGTTACGGAATGGTCGGCGGCGGCCGCGGCGCATTCATCGGCGCAGTGCACCGCATCGCTGCGAACATCGATGGCCAGATCGAGTTGGTGTGCGGCGCATTTTCGTCCAGTCCGCACAAATCCAGAGCCAGCGGAAAAGATTTCTTCCTCCCGGCCAAGCGCTGTTACGGCACATTTCAGGAGATGATCGAGAAGGAGGCCGTGTTGCCGGCAGAGGAGCGGATGGATTTTGTGTCCATCGTCACGCCCAACCACATGCATTTTCCGCCCGCCAAGATGGCGCTGGAAAACGGCTTCCACGTGCTGAGTGACAAACCCGCGACGTTCGATCTCAAGGAAGCCAAGGCGCTCGAGAAACTGGTCAAGAAAACCCGCTGTCTCTACGGCCTCACGCACAATTACACCGGTTACCCGCTTGTGAAAGAGGCGCGCGACTTGGTTGCCGCCGGCAAGCTGGGCAAGATTCGGAAGGTGGTTGTCGAGTACCCGCAAGGCTGGCTCGCCACCCGATTGGAAACGACTGGACAAAAACAGGCCGGCTGGCGCACCGATCCCAAGCGCAGCGGCGCCGCCGGCTGCATCGGCGACATCGGCACCCACGCCGAAAACCTTGCCGAGTACATCACCGGATTGAAAATCAAGGAACTCGCCGCCGATCTCACAGCCTTCGTCAGCGGCCGCAAGCTCGATGATGACGGCAACGTGCTGCTGCGGTTCACCGGCGGGGCCAAGGGCGTGCTGCACAGTTCGCAAATTTCCGTGGGCGAGGAAAACAATCTCAACATCCGCGTGTACGGCGAGCGCGGCGGCCTCGAGTGGCACCAAAACGAGCCGAACACCATGCTGCTCAAGTGGCCCGACCAGCCGATGCAGGTTTACCGTACTGCCAACGGCTACCTCAGCGCTGCCGCTGCGGGCGCCGCGCGCACTCCGCCTGCGCACCCCGAGGGCTACCTTGAGGCGTTCGCGAACATTTACGTCAACTTTGCCAACCACATCCGTGCCAAGCTCGACCGCCGCAAACTGGCCAAGGACGATCCCGCATTGGACTACCCAACCATAAAGGACGGTGTTCGCGGCATGGCCTTCATCGAGGCCGTCGTGAAGTCGTCCAAAAACAACGCCCGCTGGATCAAGCTGGGGTGAATAAACGGCGCTTGCTGCCGCTTGGCCAAGTGCTGATTTGACATGGCGTCCATCGGGGTAGGGATCATCGGCTGCGGCGGCATCGTGCTGCAGAACCATCTTCCGGGGCTGAAGCTTTGCGCGGACACCAAGCTGGTGGGCTTGTGCGACAACAGCGCCCAGGTGCTCGAGCGTGCCGTCCGACAAACCGGCGCGCCGGTGCACATGCAGGATTACAACGAACTCGTGCAGCGCGACGACATTCACGCCGTCATCATAGCCACGCCAAACTTCACCCACGCGCCGATGGCGATCGCCGCCATGAAAAACGGCAAGCACGTCCTCTGCGAAAAACCGCTGGGTATGGATCAGAAGGAGACGCTTGAGATGCTTCGTTGCGCCCGCGAGAACAACGTCCGCCACATGACTGCGTTCACGTACCGCTTCGTGCCGGCGATGCGCTACATGAAGCATCTCGTCGAGAGCGGCGACATCGGGCAACCGTACCACATCCGCACCTGTCGCCTGCAGGACTGGGGCGACCGCGGCATTGGCTGGCGGCAACTCAGCCACATGGCCGGCTCGGGCGAACTCGGCGACATGCTTTCGCACAGGCTCGACTACGCGCACTTTCTCATCGGCGACATGAAACGCCTCACCGCCGATACGCGCCGATTCATCGACGACCGGCAGGGGCTTGAGTCCGATCTCGAGGATTGGGTCACCGTGATGGCCGAGTTTGAAAATCAGGCCACCGGCGTGCTCGAGAGCAGTAAACTGGCCACCGGCCGAGGCGAAGGCGCTCGAAGCCAGGACTACTGCGAGATCAACGGCAGCGAGGCATCGATAGTATTTCAACTCGCCAATCCCAACCAGTTTCAACTCGCCCGCAAAGGCCAAGCCGGCTTGGAGACAGTCGATGTGCCCCGCGAGTTCCTCGCTTGGCCGGGAAGTCACCGTGACCCTTCGCAGGGCGATCCCGGCATCGCCTTCCGCTGGGATCAGGATTTCGAGTTCATCGATGCCATCCAAAACCAGCGCGAGTGCGACCCTTCCTTCCTCCAGGGGGCCCGCGTCCAAACCGTGATGGATCTCGCGCTCAAGGCGGCTGCCGAGAAAGCCTGGTTCGACGTCGAGTACCCCGAGGGCTGAGTCATGCGACGCCGCCCGACAATGTTGACCTGTCTGTTTACGCTGGGCGTAACGGCGCTTGGTCAGGCACACGCAGCTGAACACGACTTGGCCAGACCAAACATCGTGGTCCTGCTGGCGGATGACCTGGGTTACGGGGAACTAGGTTGCCAGGGGAACAGGGAGATTCCCACTCCGCACATTGACTCTATAGCAGCGGGTGGCGTGCGATTCACAAACGGCTACGTCACGGCGCCGTTCTGCAGCGCCTCAAGGGCGGGTCTGATCACAGGACGCTACCAGACCCGCTTCGGCTACGAGTTCAATCCCATCGGTTATCACAATGAACTTCCCGGTGTTGGGTTGCCCCGGGGCGAGGAGACACTGGCGGAGCGGTTGCGACAGTCTGGATACGTGAGCGGCTTGATTGGCAAATGGCACCTTGGCGGGCACGCAGAATTCCATCCGTTCCGCCATGGCTTCGATGAGTTTTTTGGTTTTACTCATGAAGGGCACTACTTCGTGCCTCCGCCGTGGCACGGCGTGACAACTTGGCTTCGCCGCAGCGTGCTGCCAGGAGGCGGCAGGGGGCGGTTCACGAGCGTCGGCGGCAGGGTCATTTATTCCACCCATATGAAAGGGACTGAGCCGGCCTATGATGCCAACAACCCGGTCGTTCGCGGCGGTCAGCCGGTTGTCGAGGAAGCCTACCTCACCGATGCCTTTACCCGGGAGGCGGTGGATTTCATCGACCGAAACAAAGACAAGCCGTTTTTTCTGCTGCTCGCCTACAACGCCGTGCACAGCCCGATGCAGGGCGCCGATGGTTACATGAAAAAGTTTGCCCACATCCAGGATGTTCACCGGCGCATCTTTGCGGCTATGTTGTCCAACATGGATGACAGCGTGGGTGCCGTGCTGGCCAAGTTGCGAGGGGAACACATCGAGAAAAACACGCTTCTATTTTTCCTCAGCGATAACGGTGGCCCAACCCGGGAACTCACCTCCAGCAACAAACCGTTGCGCGACGGAAAGGGGAGTGTTTATGAGGGAGGCTTGAGAGTGCCGTTCATGGCACAATGGCCGGGCCACTTGGCCAAAGGCAGGGTTTACGAACAACCGGTCATCTCATTGGATGTTTTTGCCACGGCAACCGCTGCCGCTGAAGCGTCCTCGACTGCCAAGGCCCGACGAAAACTTGACGGTGTCAACCTCATCCCCTTTTTGACAGGCAAAACCAAGGCAGCCCCGCACGAGAAATTGTTCTGGCGCCAGGATCGCAGGGCGGCTTTGCGAATGGAGAACTGGAAGCTGTTGAGAAATCCGCGTCGCGGCCAATCTGATGAATGGCAATTATACAACTTGGCCAACGACATCGCCGAACAAAACAACTTGGCCACCGAAAACACGACCAAGCGCGAAGAACTCCTTTCCACCTGGCGCGAATTGAACGCCGAAATGGTTGAGCCAATCTGGCAGCGGAACTAGGATTAGCTTGGATCAGCACATTTTGCAGTGTCTTTCAAAATGAGCTTGAACTTTTGGTGATTAGATGGCAGATTCCGCTGCCGTTCGGATCGCGGGGTGGAGCAGCCCGGTAGCTCGTCAGGCTCATAACCTGAAGGTCGTCAGTTCAAATCTGGCCCCCGCAACCAATTT
>DASCOW010000175.1:0-11104 GCA_036012205.1 Verrucomicrobiota bacterium | reverse complement strand
CGCCGACACCGGCGAGCGGGTCTGGGAGGATCTCACGGCCACCCGCGGCGGAGTGGAGGCCCGCTGGGGAAACGCCTTTCTCGTCAAGCACGGGGACCGGTTTTTCCTGTTCAACGAGCTGGGCAACCTGCTCATCGCCAGGCTAACGCCGAGCGGTTACGAGGAACTGGACAAGGCGCACCTGATCGAACCCACGGGACGAGCCGCCGGTCGGGATGTGGTCTGGTCGCACCCGGCGTTTGCGAACCGTAACGTGCTAGTGCGGAACGACAGGGAGATCGCCTCGTTTTCGCTGGCGGAATAATTGAAGCGGCCAAGCGCCTGGCCAAGGTCAGACGATCTGGACACGGCGGTTGCCGCTGTCGATGAAGCCGATCTCCCAGGCATTCATCCTCTGCTCGCTGGGAACAGTGCGCCCCATCTCTTCCGCTTGGCCAAGCGGGTTTTGGTTTGCTCCTTGTGTTTGGTTTGAGGCACGGTTTTGGGCGTTCAGTGAAATCGAGCGACAATCCATCCCCCCTCTCGCCTGCCAGCGATAATGCTGCGGCTGAAGCCTTGGCCGATCTCCGTGCAACGAGTGGCAGCTTGGCCGGATTGCGCACGATTTGGGAAAAACGGCAACACGCCGCTTGGGCGGGAGACGTTGCGATTTACCGGCAAGCGGTAGGCGAAGCGTTGAAACTGGGCGAGGCGTTCCTTGCCTACGACATCGCCCGCGAGGGGCTAAGGGTGTTTGCCGGTGATGTGCGGCTGTTGCAGTTGCAGGCGTTGGCACTGGCGCGCACCGGGGCAACCAGGCGCGCCAGTGCCATTCTCGTCGAGCTTCGCGAACAGGGACGGAACGACGAGGAGACTTTTGGCATCCTCGCGCGCACGCACAAGGATTTGTGGATGATCGCCCCGACGAAGGAAGAGCGTGAGCATCACCTGCGCCGCAGCCTGAAAGACTATCTCAAGGGCTACGAATGTTCCGGTGGCTATTACACCGGCATCAACGCCGCCTCGATGGCACTCGTGGCCGGAGAAACGGAAACCGCCCAGCGGATCGCCAACGAGGTCGGTATCCTCTGTGAGGAGGGCTTGGCCAAGGCCGGGCCGGCGTCGCCGGAATTGTACTGGCTGCTGGCCACCGCCGCCGAGGCGGCGCTGGTCTCCGGCGACTTGGATTCCGCACGGATCAATTACACCCGCGCCACGACCGAGAGTGATCCGGGCGCCGCCGAGGTGAGCCGCACGCGAGGTCAGGCGCGGTTTCTGCTACAGTGCCATGGAGAGGATGAACACGCGCTGGACGACTGCTTCGTACTGCCGCGGATCGGACTGTTCACCGGGCACATGCTCGACCGGCCGGACCGGCCGGCCGCGCGGTTTCCAGCCGCGCTCGAAGAGACGGTTCGTACCGAGATCGAGGCGTGCATTGAACGGCGTGATGTCCGGATCGGCTACAGTTCACTCGCCTGCGGCGGCGACATGTTGTTTGCGGAATCGATCCTCAAGCGCGGCGGCGAGGTGCACATTTTTTTGCCGTTCGACATCGAGACCTTCATCGAGTACAGCGTGCGACTCGTTCCGCGGGACGACTTGGTGGAGCGGTTTCATCGCGTGCTCGACAACGCCGCAAGTGTGCGGACTCTGAACGATCAGGGCGATCCCGACGACGCGGCGGTCTACGATTACTGCAATCGCGTCCTTGCCGGAGCAGCCATCCTCAAGAGCCAGTTTCTCGGTATGGACATCACGCCCATCCTGTTGTGGGACGGAAAACGGGGTGACGGCGGTGGCGGCACAGAGTCGGTTCACAACTACTGGCGCGACACCATCCATCACGAGGTCGAGATCATGCCGATGGATCAAATCCTCGCCGACGCTCTGGCCAACGGCCTGACCTCGGCCACGCCGACGCCGAAACCGGCCATCACCGCCGAGCCGGCCGACCGCACGCCGCAGGAAATCCGCGCCATGCTCTTCGCCGACGTGGTCGGTTTTTCCAGCTGGCCGGAGCAGTGCATCCCGCCGTTCATCCGCGAGTTCCTTGGCCGCGTGGCAGCGATTCAGGAGAAAAGCGACGCCCGGCCGCTCTACGTCAACACTTGGGGCGACGCCATCTGTGCCGTGTTCGAAAATGTCGAGACGGCAGGAGTCTTCGCGCTCGCGCTGCAAAACACCCTACGCGAGACTGACTGGAAAACCACCGGCCTGCAGCGGGACATCTGCATCCGCATTGGCCTGCACGCGGGGCCGGTGTACAAGTGCTTCGATCCCCTGCTTGGACGAGATACTTACAACGGAGCACACGTCAACCGTGCCGCCCGCATTGAACCGGTTGCCGAGGAGGGACAAATCTTTGCGAGCGACGCGTTCGCAGCTTTGGCCGCCATCGCGAAAACGGATGAATTTCGGTGCGACTACGCCGGCATCCGCGAACTCCCCAAGGGCGCGGGGGTGCTCTCAACCTTCCTCGTCCGCCCGGCCTGTTGACCGCGCTTGGCCGAAGTCAGGCGAGTTGGACCCGGCGATTGCCGCTGTCGATGAAGCCGATTTCCCAGGCGTTCATCTTTTGCGCGCGGATGGAGCGAAGCACGCGGACGGACTCCTCCTCACGGGCGATCACCACCATGCCAATGCCCATGTTGAACACTTGGTGCATCTCGGCATCAGAAACCTTCCCTCTGATTTGCAGCAGTTCGTAAATCGGCAGCACATCCCATGTGCCGCGCATGATGACGGCGTTGCAGTTTTCCGGCAGCACACGCGGGATGTTGTCCACAAACCCTCCGCCGGTGATGTGCACGAGGCCCTTGACGCCCCATGAACGGCGTGCGCCGTGGTTGAATTTTTTTAGCAACCGCTGCACGAGCGGCCCGTAGCTCACGTGCACCTTGAGCAACTCGCTGGCGACGCTGATGCCGAGGCCGGGGAGGCGACTCGATGGCTTGAGCTTCATTTTGTCGAACAGGATGTTGCGAGCCAGCGAGTAGCCATTGGTGTGCAGGCCGGAGGCGGCGATGCCGATTAGCTTGTCGCCAGGGCGGATGTTGCGTCCATCGAGGATTCGATTTTTCTCGACCACGCCGACGATGGTGCCGCTGACGTCATACTCGCCGGGCTGGTAGAAGCCGGGCATCTGCGCCGTCTCGCCGCCGACGAGGGAGCAGTTGTTCTCGCGGCAGCCGATGGCGAAGCCGCGGACGATATCGGTGAAGGCTTTTTTCCGCAGCGTGCCTGTGCCGATGTAGTCGAGGAAGAACAATGGCTCGGCACCAATGACGGCGATGTCGTTGACGCAGTGGTTGACGAGATCCTGCCCGATGGTGTCGTGACGCCGGGTGGCGAAGGCGACTTTGAGCTTAGTGCCGACGCCGTCCACGCTGGAGACGAGCACGGGATTTCGGTACTTGCGGATGTTGAGCGCAAACAACCCTCCAAAGCCGCCGACTTCGCCGAGCACCTCGGGGCGTTGGGTCGATGCGAGCAGTGTGGGGAGGTCGTCCTTGAGCCGGTTACTGATCGCGAGGTCAACCCCGGCGGCGGCGTATGCGGATTTTTTGGCCATCGAAACGCGCTACTCGGCCGCGTTGGCGGAGGCTTCCTCGGCAGCGGTATCGTCCTTTGCCGGGCTTTCGTCGGCAATCGATGTTTCTTCAGTAGCCAGTTGTTCTTCAGCGGTGGAGTCGGCTTCAGCCGGTTCGGCCTGCTCATCCGCCTGGCCAAGGGGGGGCGGATCGCGAGTTTCGTCCGTGTCGCTGACCTCGGGAGCCGGTGGCTCGGCGTTGGGCTCCGGTTCAGCTGCGTTGAGCTCTGGTTTGGCTGCGTTGAGCTCTGGTTTGGCTGCGCTGGATTCCGGCGTATTGGTTGACTTGACTTCCTCGGCGGAGGGAGCGTCAGCTTGGGTGTCGGCTACAGCAGCAGCCGGCTCGTCGGCCTTGGGCTTCTTTTTTTCCGGCTTCGGTTTTTTCTTTTTCTGCTGGGGCGGCTGCGGCTTGGGGGCGATCTCCATTTGGCCGTTGGCGTACTCGACGACGTGGCCTTGGTGCACGAGCCAGTGCAGATCGCTGAGCATGGCGGTGCGTTCGGGGGAGAGCGGGGTATCCGGCTGAGGCTCGTCGCCCTCTGCGGGTGCCTCGGTGTTTTCCGGTTTTTCCGGCTCGGGCGCAAACTGGTCGAGAATCATCCGGCGTGTGCAGTCCTGATTCCCGATAACGAACGTGACGATGTCGCGGATGCTGTCGCTGACCGGGGTGTTTTCGAGATCAAGATGGTGCGGGCGCGACACCGAGACGTGGGTGACGCTTTTTTTGCGCTTGAAAAACTGAAGTCCGTGGCTGCTGAACTCCTGACTGAGCACGTTGACAACTTTCAGCGGAAAGCGCCGCTGGTCATCGAGTGCGTAGCGGACGAGATTTTGCATGCGCGGCGGGGTTTTTTTGTTGAACACACTGGCCTTGAGTGCCACGTCGTCCACGCTGGCGATAACGTTGGCCAGATGGTGCTCCCGGAAATGCTCGCGCACGGCCGCGCGCGACTCGAGCCTGGCCTCCTCCGGCAGGTTGATGGCAATGTACTCGGTCTTCCAGCTTTGCTCGTCGAGCCACTGTTTCACGACTTCCTCGTCGTGGACGATTTTCACGCGGGACTTGAAGACGTCGAACGGCAACCGGGCGAACCGACTCGAGTGCAGGGCGCGAAGCTTGTCCTGATAGCCATGGTAGTTCGGCGGCCCGAGAATTTCGTCGCTCATGCCACACTGCGCCACAAAAGTGTAAGTGCCCTTGGGCGGATCGATCTCGGTTTTTTCTGTCTTGTAAAATGTGTCGAAGTGCCGGGCCAACACGTGGTCCGACGCCTGGTCTTCAGAGAGCCAAACCGTCTCGTCTACTTGACAAAAAAACAGCGGCTGGGCAACGGAGCCGTCATCTTTCTTCCGGGTCTTGAGGATGACGAGGTAGCGCTCCGGCTTGGCGAGGATCAGCCGCGCGATGTCGAAAAGCGGATAGGCGCGGCCGGTGTGCTTGATCTGCCGCGCGAGCGACTCGACGCCATTTTTCTCCGGTTGAATCGCCACATCCAACTCCAACGGCGGGCGCGGCGGCGGAGTGTCCCGGCGGGGGCCTCCCTTTTTGTCGTAGGGCCGCTTGCCATCGCGCTTTTGAAATTTCGGACGCTGGCCGTCCCTGCGGTCGCCGTCGCGTTTGCGATCCCGGTCGCCGCGGCCTTTCGAGTCGCGACCGCGGTTATCATCGCGCCGCGGAGGACGGCTGCCCCAGTCGCTGCGGCCACGCGAACGGGGTTTCTCCTCGCCGGCAAAGTCGGCGTACGGTTTGGCGTCATTCGGTTTCTGCGCCCAAGCGGGGAGAAACTCCAAGTCTAGATCCAGCTCATTTAGCGGATCAGTGTTTTTGGCTTCACTCATTGCGGATAGATATCCGTGATATCGGGTTGGTTGCGGCTGTTGACCGGGCGAAGAAAATGAACCTCAAGCAAACCGAAAACAAGGTTAAATTCGCGCAAAAAGAGTGTTCACCTGATCACCCAATTTTTGGGTGCCTTGAATTGTTTCCTGCCCGCGTTGAAAACCTTCACGCTGTTGGCCGGCTGCAGTTTGCGATGCGCCACCAACTTCGCCGCGAGCTGCTCGGCCATCTCAGGGTGTTCCGCCAGAAGGTTGGTCGTCTCGTTCGGGTCGCGGTCGATCCGGAATAGGAACCGCTCGTGATTTGCGCTTTGCCACTCGCCGCCACCGATGTTCGGCCCGTGAATGAGCAGCTTCCACTTTGCCGTGCGAATGGCGATCCTCTCCCGCTCCTCACCCGCTTGGCCGTGGTAAAAAAACAGCTCGCGATCGAGCCGCCCGCGCTTGGCCCGCAGCACCTCCAGCACATCCTGTCCATCGAACGGCTTGTTGCCAAGGCCGGCTGATGACTCGCCGGCGGTGAGCTTGGCCAAGGTGGGCATTACGTCGATACAGGACAACGGCACACTGATTTTGCCACCGCCGCGGATGCCGCCACCTGGCCAACGCACGGCCGCCGACACGCGCACACCGCCTTCCCACACGTCGAGTTTGTTGCCTCGCAACGGCAGATTGTTGTCGCTGATCGCCGACACGCCGCCGTTGTCGCTGAAGAACCAAACCAGCGTGTCGTCCGCCTCGCCCGAGTCGTCGATCGCGCGGAGAATCCGCCCGATGCCGTCATCCATGCACGACACCATCGCCGCTACCTTCTGCCGCAGGTTTCTGTTGTTGCCGCCAGCTTTCCCCTTGGCCAGGTGAGCGAAATTTTTCAGGTATTTTTCCGGCGCCTGAAACGGCGAGTGCGGCGCGTTGAACGGGACGTAACAAAAGTAGGGCGCATCGCCCCCGGCGTGTTGCGCGATGAACCGGCTGGCTGCGCCGGCAATCAACTCAGTCGAGTAGCCTTGCTCGCCGCTGGTCTTTTCGTTGATATGCCAGTCGCGCTCACCCTCGCGGGTCAAGGCGAAATAGTCGATCGCGCCGTTGTAGTGGCCGTGAAAATGCGTGAAACCCCGGTTGTTCGGATGCCATTTCGTCTCGCTGTGGCCGAGGTGCCATTTGCCGAAAACACCGCGATGCTCATAGCCGGCTTCGGCCAGAGCCTCCGGCAGCATGAGTTCGCCGGGGTCCAGGCCAAAACGCCGCCACGGCGTGATCACCGCCCGAGCCATGCCGAACCGAATCGGGTATCGGCCGGTCATCAGTCCGGCGCGCGTCGGGCTGCACATCGGAAACACGTAAAAGTGATCCAGCTCAACCCCCTTGCGGACGATCCGGTCGAGGTGGGGCGTCGGGATTCGGGCCGAATGAAACCCGACATCCGCCCAGCCCAGATCGTCAGCAACGATGATGACGATGTTGGGCTTCTTCGCCGCTGCAACGGCAGCCGGCTTGGCCATGGGCAGCGCTGCGACGGAAAAAAACAGACAGTGAACAAAAAAACGAGGCATGACTCTGGAGTTGAACTGCGACCAACATCCGCAAACCGGCCGCCCTTTGCAAGCCACTCTCCATTTGGCCAAGCACTTGGCGACTTGACCGGGCGGGTGCGGTGGACGATCGTCCGGCGTGGTCGATTCCGCAACCAAGCGCAACGCACCGGGACCGCTCCGGCTGGCGATCAGTTTTCTGAGCCTGCTGCTCACGATCTTCTTCATCTGGCTGCTAAGCTTCCTGCTCAACGACATCGGCAACCTGCCGGGGCCGGACTACAACATGATCCAAAAACGCCACATCCCGACGGAAAGGCAAGCCGCCGCAGACCACCTGCGTGAGCAACTCACCAGAATCGAGAAACCGATCAAGCGGCAGGAGGAAATTCAGGACACACTGCAACAAAGCATGAGCAACGCCGAGACGGCGCTCACGAAGATCGCCGACCTGCAGCGACTGAGCCTTGAGGGTGGCGGACAACCGAGCGAGGTGGATCGGCAGGCGATGGAGAACGCTCGCAGCCGCTTTTACAAGGCGCAGGACGAATTCGAGTCGGCCAACGCGACCATCATCTCGCTCAAAGACGAGCGGCATCAACTCAAGGAATCGATCGCCGGCATCAACGCCGAGTTGAGTGAGTTTAGGGACAAGGCACTGGCCGAGTACAGTGCCGCCAATAGCGCGTACGAACTGAAGATTGCCTCGCTCAAGCTGGCACTCGTCGTGCCGCTGCTGCTGCTCTCCGCATGGCTGGTGAGAAAAAAGCGCGGTAGCATCTACCAACCGTTCAACGGGGCAGCGCTGGCAGCGACGTTTTGGATGGTGTGGCTCGTGATGTGGGATCACTTCCCGCGCGATTTCTTCAAGTACATCGCCATCCTCGCGGCGATCGGCATTCTGGGAGCGTTCCTCGCTTGGTCAATCCGTTCGGCGGCGCGACCGCGCCGAGCCATGCTGCTCAAGCGCCACCGAGAGGCGTACCAAAACCATCGCTGCCCGGCATGCGACTTCCCGATTTTGCGCGGCGCATTCCAACAAGCGGTCTGGACCAAGCGCGGCCCCAAGTTTCACAGAGAGGCGCCGAGTCAAACGGAGTCGTCCCGTTACACCTGCCCCTCCTGCGGCGAGGGATTGTTCGACAAATGCGGCGACTGCGGCGAAGTCACCCAGACGCTGCTCCCCTACTGCAGCGCCTGCGGCCAAGAAAACGAACCGGCGGGCTGAAGCTTGGCCAAGCGCTCAGTAAACGTCCTTGAGGTATTGTTTGTCGGCTTTGAGTTGACTGACCCATGCCTCGGCATCTTCTCGGGATTTGCCACCCTCTTTTTCGGCGATGGCGACGAGCGCCTCCTGCACGTCATTGGCCATGCGTAAGGCATCGCCGCAGACGTAAAACACCGCGCCGTCGTTGAACCATGAGTACAGCTCTGCACCGTGCTCGGCCATGCGATGCTGCACGTATACCTTGTGTTCCTGGTCGCGCGAGAAGGCGAGGTCGAGGCGCGATAGCCTGCCCTCGGCCAGGTGGTGGTCCCACTCGTCGCCGTAGAGATAGTCGGTCGCCCGGTGCTGGTCACCGAAGAAGAGCCAGTTTTTGCCGGTGGCGGCTGCGGCTGCGCGTTCCTCAACGAATGCCCGGAACGGCGCGATGCCGGTACCGGGGCCGACCATGATGATCGGCGTGGCGCCGGCCTCCGGCAACTTGAAGTTTTTGTCGTAATGAAGAAACACCGGCAGCAGGCCGCCGATCTCCACGCGATCAGCCATCAGGGTGGAGCAGACGCCCTCCCGATTGCAGCCGTGGCTATGGTAGCGCAACACGGCGACGGTCAAGTGTACCTCCCCGGGATGCGCCTTGGAACTGGAGGCAATGGAGTAAAGCCTTGGAAGCAGTTTCCTGAGCGTGCCACAAAAGTCCGCCGGCGACAGGCCGGATACGGGGTAATCGACGAGCAGGTCGATGACCTCCCGCCCCCACAGGTAATCGTCCAGCGCCGCCTTGTTTCCCGGGTTGAGCAACGCCTCGATTTTCTCCGACTGCGCGAAGGCGTTGTATTTTTTGAGGACGGACTTGGTGAGACCGGTGATGTCCAGGCTGGATGCGAACGCCTCGACAAGCGGCTTGGCCGTGCCGCCTTTCAACTCCACCTTCTCGCTGCCGTCGAATCCGCCCGCCTCGATGACCTGCCCGACCATCGCCGGGGAATTGTGCGGCAGGACCGCCAGCGAGTCACCCGGGCGATACTCCAGTCCGGAGCCATCCAGACACAACTCAAGATGGTACGTCTCCTTGGCCGAGCCTTCCCTGTTCAAGAGCACACGACGCTTGAGAGTGGATGGGAACGGATTCTTCTTGTCGTAAACCACGCCAGCGGAAGGGGATGTATTATCGTCGCTCATATCAATAACCGGCGCGCATTGTGGTGATCGGCCTCTCGAAATCAAGTCCAACCAATGCGCTTGGCCAAGCGGTACTCAGACTGTCTCAAGCCGACCGTTGATGATGCTTCGCGCTACAGCGTCGGTGAACCGCATATAGTGTTCCCCATCAGTGAACGTCGTGTGTGTCACGCTGCGTTCACCCCGGATGGCGGCGGCGAAGTCTGCCTCGACCTGCCACCCGCCCCTCTCCCCATCGGCGATGGAGAGTTCAGCGAGTTGTCGGTCGCCTTTGCGGCCGCCGAACAGCTTGTCGCCAGTTAACCGTAGCGTGCCCTCGCTGCCAAACAGGTAAACTGCATCGTCCTCCAGCAACGCGGTGACGGCGGACTGCTGCAGGTGCAGTTGCGCGCCACACTCGAGATCGGCGACGACGTCGAGATGCTCCGGCACTCCGACTGGTTGCGACTCGCTGCTCTCGCCCAACCGCTGCGTGACGAACGTTTTCGCACGAGCCATCACTCTCGTCGCCCGGCCCACCCAGCGCATGATCGCCTCGTAGTAGATTCCCAACGCCATGATATTGTTGCCGCTCAACTCGGTGTTCTGTCGCCAGTGAATCGGCGACTCCCTGTCAAGGAAACCGCCGCAAATACGGCTCTCCACTGCGAGTAGTTGGCCAAGGTAACCTTCCGCAATAAGCCGCTGGATGGTCACGTCGGCGAACAGCGTGATCGGTGACGGCACGATCTGTGCGACTAGTGTCGGCTTGGCCAGGCTGGCGTCCAGCATACGCCTTGCCTCGACGGCGTTCATCGACATGCGCGCCTCGGTGAGCACGTGTTTGCCGACATCGAGCGCGGCCAGTGTCACCGGGCAATGCAGATACGGCCAAGTGCCGATGACGACGGCATTCGTGTCAAGATCGGCGACCGCCTGCTCCCAATGCCTGTAAGTTTTGGGAATCCCAAAGCGCTTGGCCACGGCGGCAGACGACGTCTCACTGCGATTAGCCACGCCGACGATCTCCACGCCATCAATCGCCTGCAGCAACGGAATGTGCTTGGCCGTCGTGTTGGCCCCTGCACCGACAATACCCACCCGAATGTCATTCATCACATGGCTCGCAGCCGGGGCGTTTACTGTTTTTCGGAAGCGTGGCGGCGCAGGATCGCGATGATTGTTTCGTCTCTGGCATAGTCGAGCGCGGTCTTGCCTCGCTTGTCCTTGTACTCGATATCCGCGCCCTTGCCCAAAAGGACGCTCACGATCTCCGGGCGCCTGCTCCGCACGGCCCAAAAGAGAGGTGTCACGTCGGAGTTGTCGGCGAGGTTCGGGTTGGCGCCGCGAGCGAGCAGGAGGGACACGATTGCGTGTTTCTGGCTGCGCACCGCCCACAGCAAAGGTGTCTTGCCTGATTTGTCCTGTGCATTGACCTTGCTGCCGCTTGCCAGAAGTTTTTTCACAGCATCAACATCACCGCTCCCGGCGCTGCGAAAAATGTCTTTTGGTGGCGCTGCCTCTTTCGGCTCCGGCTTGGGTGTCGCGATTGGCTTGGGTGTCGCGGTTGGCTTGGGTGTCGCAGTTGGCTTGGGTGTCGCAGTTGGCTTGGGTGTCGCGGTTGGCTTGGGTGTTGCGGTTGGAGTTGGGGGTTGAGACGAGACGGAACTTGATCCTCCTGTCGCGGGTGGGGCAAGGACGACTGCCGATGAATCGCCGTTGTTAGCGGAGTTGCCGGAGGTGACGTCCTGTTTGGGTGATTCAGAGCCACAGCCAGCC
>DASCOW010000174.1:0-3223 GCA_036012205.1 Verrucomicrobiota bacterium | reverse complement strand
ATAACAACTCGTTTTCCGCCGACAAATTTGTCGAGGCGGCTGCGCTGCATGAGTTTGGCCACTTCATCGGGTTGCAGCATTCGCCGCTGGGGGTGGCGACGATGTTTTCGCGAATCACCGCCGGCGTGGGCCTGGCTGTCGGGTTGCTAAAAGACGAGGTTGCGGCCGCGCAGACGCTATATGGCAAACCGGTCGCCTTGGCCGAACTCGGGTCGATCGTCGGCAAAGTGACGATGGGGCGTGGCCTGGTCTTTGGGGCGGTGGTTCTGGCCGAGGATATGCACGGGAATATCATTCAGTCGACCGTCACCGAGCGCAACGGCCAGTACGAACTGAGGGCGCTATCCCCGGCGACGTATAGGCTGCGCGTGGCTCCGTTGCATTCGCCGGACACGCAGCCCCAGCCGCTGGTTCGCGACATCGACATCTCGATCGAGCATCAGGGTGCCGAGACAAAATTCCGGCCGACCGGCTACAAACAGGCAGTGGTTCGTCCCGGCATCTCGACGACGCTGGATTTCGCGGTCAACAAGGGCAGCGCGCCGTTTTACATCTCAGCCGTGAGACCACCAACAACGAAGGAAAACCTGCTCGAGCTTGCATTCGAGCCATTTGCGCTCGAGCGCACCGGTAAAAAACAAACGATTGGCATTTACTCGCCAACGCTGCCGACGAGCGGGGCAACGGTGCGACTCACCGGCGACGGAGTGGTTTATGGAAAAACGACATACGACCCGAATGCGTTTGAGGGCTTCGACCTGATCTCCGTCGAAGTGACGGTATCGAAAAACGCTGCGCCGGGAGTGCGAAGTCTGACCGTGCAAAAGGGAAACGACGTGGCGCACCTCAATGGTTTTGTCGAGATCCTCTCCGGTGAGCAGGATTACAACTTTGACGGTTTGGACGACCGCTGGCAAAGGGAACAGTTCGACGTTTTTTCCAGTGCCGAGGCGCACGCTGACGCCGATCCGGACGCCGATAGCTACAACAATCGTGAAGAATTCTTGACCGGGAAAAACCCGACGGATGCCGGCTCGTTTCCGCTGCTCGAAATTGGCAGCATCACGGTCGATGAACAAGGCACGACGATCCAATGGGGCAGTGTACCCGGCAAGCGCTACCAAGTCTGGAGCAAGCCGGATGTCGCCTTGGCTGAGTGGCGCAAAGTCGGTGAACCGGTGGCAGCCCAGCGATCATTCACGTTTTTTATCGATCCAGCTGAGCGGGAGCAGTTTCAGTTTTATCGAGTGCAGGCGTTGCCCTAGCCGAAAAACCGTTTCAAAAAACAGCCGGTATGCGAGCCTTTGGCCTTGGCGATCTCGGTCGGTGTGCCTTGGGCGATGATTTGGCCGCCCGCTTTGCCTCCTTCGGGGCCGAGGTCGATCACCCAGTCGGCGGCGGCGATGAGGTCGAGGTTATGCTCGATGACCAGTACCGTGTGGCCACCATCGACCAGGCGTTGCAGCACGCCGACCAAGCGCCGCACATCGGCCATGTGCAGGCCGATCGTCGGTTCCTCAAGCAGGAACAGGGTTTTTTTCGAATCGGCTTTGAGGCGGGTGCTTTCGCTCAAGCCGCTCAACAGGTGGGTGACGAGCCTGACGCGCTGGGCTTCGCCGCCGCTGAGCGTGGGGCTAGTCTGGCCGAGCTTGAGGTAACCCAGTCCGGTGTCCTTCAGCGCCTTAAGTGCGCGATGTATTTTTGGGATGGCCCCGAAAAACTCGGCCGCCTCGTTGACGCTCAACTCGAGCACCTCGGCGATGGTTTTGCCGTTGTAAACGATGTCCAATACCTCCGGACTGTAGCGGTTGCCTTCGCAGGTTTCGCATGTCATGAAGGCGGGCGGCAGGAAGTTCATCTCCAGCTTCACGGTGCCCGCGCCTTTGCACTCGGGACAGCGCCCCTGCGTGCTGTTGAACGAGAACCGAGCTGGGCCGAAGCCGCGCATCCGGGATTCCGGCACCTGCGCAAACAGTTGGCGGATGGTGTCGAAAAAGCCGACGTACGTTGCCGGTACCGATCGCGGCGTGCGGCCGATCGGCGACTGGTCCACCTCATGCACGGCCTTGACCTGTTCGATGCCATCGATGGTTTTTTTGCGTCTGGCTTTGATGTCTGCCCGCACAGCGGGCAGGATGCACTCGCGCACGAGTGTGCTTTTGCCGGAACCGCTCACGCCGGTCACGACCGTGAACCGGCCAAGCGGCACAGCGACGGAGATATTCTTCAAATTGTTTTTGCACAATCTTCGGAAGATAAGTGACGATGTTTTATTTTTCAGGCTGGCGCCGCGCCGGGTTAGGGGCGGGCTGGTCGGGCGGGCTTGGCCAAGCGCCTGGCCACGGTCGTGTTGGCGAGCTAATTCGATGCCTGTCAGGGATTTTTTGTTTCGCAGAATCTGCTTGAGTGAACCGACAGCAACAACTTGGCCGCCCTCGACACCCGCGCCGGGGCCGAGGTCGATGATATGGTCGGCGCGTGCCATGGTGTCCTCGTCGTGCTCGACGACGACGACCGAGTTGCCGCGCGAGCGGAGCTGCTTGAGCGCGCCAAGCAGTTGCTGGTTATCGCGCGGGTGCAGGCCGATGGTCGGCTCGTCGAGCACGTACAGTACGCCGCTCAGGTTTGAGCCAAGCTGCGCAGCCAAGCGAATGCGCTGGGCCTCGCCGCCGCTCAACGTGGTGACCGCGCGACCAAGCTGCAGATAGTCGAGGCCGACTTCACGCAGGAAACTCAGCCTCGAGGCGATCTCGGGCAAAATGTCGCGAGCGATCTCCGCGCCGCGTCCGTGCCATTTGAGCACAGCGAACAGTTCGTCCGCCGTCCCGACGCTGGCTTGGGCAAAGGCGTCGATCGTCGGCTCGGTATCGAAACCGCGCTTGGCCAAGCGCGGCAGTGGCAGTCGGACGGCTCGGGCGAGGGGAGCGAGCCGGGCGCCGTCGCAGTCGGTGCACAGCTTGCGGCTCTCCTCCTGCCAACTGAACCACGTTTCCTCGACCGACTCCTGTGCATCGCCGCGTTCGACGTCCGGAATGTAAAACGTCTCGCCGAAGCCCCGGCAAGTCGGGCACCAGCCGCGGGCGGAGTTATAGCTGAAATCCTTCGGATCGAGCGGCGCGAACGACCGGCCGCAGCCGCCGCACGCGTTGCTCGTCGAGTGAACCGTCTCGCCGCCGGAGTCGTCGACGGCGAAGAGTGTGCCTTGGCCAACGGCGAGGCATTC
>DASCOW010000173.1:0-2059 GCA_036012205.1 Verrucomicrobiota bacterium | reverse complement strand
TGGCTCGGGAAGAACAAAACCGTTTCCTGATACTTGTGCTGTATCCCGGCCACCACTTCACCATCGAGCCGGGGCACGTTCAGCTCCATCTGTCCCGCGGGATGCGGGTTGAGACGCCCGCGGATCTCATCCGCCGCCGGCTTGATCTCCGCCTCGGATGCGCCCTTGGCCACGAGGTCGCGCATATGCCGGAAATCCGCCTCCTCCAGCATGTCGCGCTGTGGAAAGGTGAGCTGAAAAATCGGATCGTTTGGTACGCTCTCGGGATCGATCAGGTTATCAATCACGTAGTCGTTCACGCGAAACGGTAGCACCGCCGACACCGCCCGCATTTCGGCCAACTGATATCGGTTGAGCCGCAGTTTCTCTGCGATCCGGGGTAGATCCTGCCGGGTGTTTGCCTTGAATTTTGTCATTTTATTATCGCGGGTTGCTCTCCAGCCATCGCTCCAAGGGGCCAAATCAATCGTTCCTAACCGAGCGGTTGTCCATGATAACAGAATAAGATTTAAAGAAAAGCCCTACTTTTTCGTCAGTTTTGCACAGGAAACGCTTGGCCAAGCGCGGATTTGGCCTTGTTACAGCGGGCCGCCGCGCTACATTTCCGAACCGTTTACAATGACGAAATTGCGACTGACAACGCTGCTCGGCCTTGCCGCCGCGCTGCTCGCGCCGGGTCTGGCCAAGGCCGCTGACGGCCCAATCCGTGTTCTCTTCCTCGGCCACGAAAGTGAGCATCACAACTCCAACCTATACTACCCGATGCTATCCCGTGCGCTTGGCCGCGACGCGATTTATTTCGACTATGTGACATCCGTCGAGGAAGCGCTCGGCAATGCCACGCGCTTGGCCAAGTTCGACGCCCTGCTGCTCTACGCCAACCATGGTAGAATCGAGAAGCACCAGTGGACCAACCTGAAGAACTACGTCGAGAACGGCGGCGGCTTCGTGCCGGTGCATTGCGCGTGCGCGTGCTTCGCCAACGAGCCGGGCTTTGACCAGCTGGTCGGCGGTCGCTTCAAGAGTCACAAAAGCGCGGTGTTCGCCGCCAGGATAGTGAAGCCGAATCACCCCGCACTGAAGGACGTGAAGGAATTCACCGCTTGGGACGAAACTTATTTTCACGAAAACCACAACACAAAGAACCGCACGGTGCTGATGGTTCGCGAGGCGATGAAGGGCGATCCACACACCAAACCGGAACCGTGGACGTGGGTGCGTACGCAGGGCAAAGGCCGCGTCTTTTACACCGCCTCAGGCCACGACCAACGCGTATGGAGCAACGCCGGTTTTCATCAACTGCTCAAGAGCGGAATTCTTTGGGCCGTCGGCGACAAGGCTCGCAAACGCTACGACAACTTCCTTGCGAGTCGTGCCCCGCTCCAATACGAAAAGCGCGGCAACATCCCGAACTACGAGCGCCGCCCCGAGCCACTCCCCTACCAGCTGCCGCTCCCGCCGGAGGAGAGCATGAAATACACTCAGGTGCCGGTCGGTTTTCGCTTGGAGCTGTTCGCCGCCGAGCCGAATGTCATCAACCCAATCTACATGACGTGGGATGAGCGCGGCCGGCTGTGGGTCGTCGAGTCGGTCGACTATCCGAACGAATTCAAGGAAAGTCGCAAAGGCAACGACCGCATCAAGATTTGCGAAGACACCAACGGCGACGGCAGGGCCGACAAGTTCACCGTCTTCGCCGATGGCTTCAACATCACGACCTCAATGACTTTTTCCCGGGGTGGCATCATTCTCGCGCACGCGCCGGAGTTTTATTTCCTCAAGGACACCGACGGCGACGACAAGGCAGACGTCCGCGAGGTGCTCTTCTCCGGCTGGGGCGTGGGCGACACGCACGCTGGCCCGAGCAATCTGCGCTACGGTTTTGACAACTGGATTTACGGTACAGTTGGCTACGCGCGATTCAACGGCACGATCAACGGCGAGAAACACAACTTCGGCATGGGTGTGTTCCGCTTCAGGTCGGACGGCTCCGACATCGAGTTTCTGCACCAGTTCAACAACAACACCTGGGGAATGGGCTTCAACACCGCCGGCGATG
>DASCOW010000172.1:0-5658 GCA_036012205.1 Verrucomicrobiota bacterium | reverse complement strand
CCCTGAGCCGGGTGGGGCCTGAGAGTGTCACTTCTGTCCAGCCAAGCTCTCCGGCTGCAGGAGATTATACGGTTGCGGTGACCAATGCCGCCGGCCAAGTGGAGTCGGATGTCGTCAAGGTCGAAGTGATTCAACCGGTAAAGATCGTGACTCAACCGGAGAATGCGAGTGTCGTAGTTGGTAGAAATGCGATGTTCATGGTCGTCGTAGAAGGCACCGAGCCGATCGAATATTTCTGGATGCACGATGGTAAATGGGTCGAGGACGGCACGGAGAGCACCCTGCGCTTGGCCAACGTGAAAGTTGAAGATTTTGGGGCGTATAACGTTTTGGTAAGAAACAAGGGCGGCGGGTCATTGGCCTATCAGTGGAGTAAGGCTGCTCAGTTGACTGTTTCATCGCCTCCGGAGATCACGCATACAACCGGATCACTGTCGCTGATTGAGGGGGAGAGCATTGACCTGTCCGTTACGGCACTGGGCACCGAGCCGTTGGTTTACCAATGGAACAAGGACGGCGAGCCGGTCGATGGGGCATCCAGTTCAACGTTGCCCTTGGCCAAGGTCGCACTCTCCGATGCGGGAGACTACACGGTGGTGGTGAGCAACATCGCTGGCCAAGTGGAGTCAGGCGTCGTGGCGGTGGACATCATCCAGCCCGCAAAAATTGTGATGCAACCGAAGGGCGCAGACGTAATCCTGGGAGATTCCGTGAGTATGGCAGCAACCGTAGAAGGCACCGAGCCAATCAGTTACTCTTGGTATCATGACAACGAGTTGGTCGAGAGCAAAACGGGGAACACGCTGCACTTGGACAGAGTCAAGGCCGAGGACGCAGGAGGCTATCACTTGGTCGCAACCAACCCCGGCGGCACAGACAAGAGCCAGTTGGTCAAGCTGACCGTCCTGCTGCCTCCGGAGATCACGCATACAACCGGATCGCTGTCTGTGATCGAGCGGGAGAGCGCCAAGTTGAGCGTCACGGCAAAGGGCAGCGGATCATTGGTCTATCAGTGGAGCAAAGGCGGCCATGATTTGGAGAATGCGACCAGCCCGACACTGCGCTTGGCCAACGTGGCCCCGGCTGCTGCAGACGAGTACACGGTGACGGTGAGCAACACCGCCGGCCAAGCCGTGTCTGATGCCATGACACTCACCGTGATTGAGCCGGTACGCATCATGACACAGCCGGTGGGGGTGGAGGTCACCTTTGGCGACACTGTGACATTGAGCGTGGTGGCTGGGGGCACCGAGCCGATCAGCTATTACTGGCTGCGAAACGGCGAGCCGATCGAGGGCGGCACGCAACGCACGCTGATGTTGGATGATGTGCAGGCTTGGGACACAGGGGAATATATCGTTATCGCCAACAACCCCGGTGGCAAAGACACCAGCAAGCCGGCGACCCTTTCAGCGGGTTTGCCGGACGGTGTTTATTTCATGGAAGACTTCGACAACTTGCCGCTCCACCCGTGGGTGTCGCCTGATGAGTCGACCGGGGATGGGACCGACTGGACTGATGAATCCCCGGCCGACTGGGCGATGGCTCATGGCGGGAATCACGAGCCCACTACCACCACTGAGTTCGACGGCTGGGCGTTTGTGGATCCGCTTTCCTGGTACAAGACAGCTGGGTCGGAACGGGATCTGTTTACCAAGGGCAACGGCGTGATTTCCGTTGCCGACTCGGCCCACGCCGCTGCTGGAGCCAAGAACACTGTGTTCAGCGCGTTGATGGCGACTCCTACGATTGATATCACTGGCGCTGATAGTGGTTCGCTCGTCCTCACCTACGACACCGGCTGGCAGGTGGAGCAGGGCAAGCGGGTGCTTGCCACGTTTGAGGAGAATTTTGAGAGAGACGACGTTAGTGAAGAGGTGTCCATCGCCGGCACGGCTGCCCAAGGTTTGGAATTTGTGTCAACCGGAGGTCAATGGCCGTGGTTGAAATTGAACGGAATACTCAAAGTGACAGAGGCTGTTTTTGCACAGAGTGGAGGCATGCTGATTGATGATTTTTCTGAAGGGGCGACGTTCAACGAATTTGAGATTAACTTTCGGATGTTCATGGGCCGGGGCACAAGCCGGCCGGCGGATGGGCTGAGCGTTAGCATCGGGAACAACCTGCCAAACTTGGCCAAGCCGGCAGAGGAGGGCGTTCCTGATGCCGCCTTTCGCGTCTGCTTCGATGCCTGGGATTCGGGCGGCGGTGAGGCACCTGCCATCGAAATTTTCAATGGTAAACAATCCGTTGCTATACAGAAATTTCATGGAAAATCCAGCGCGTCAAACGACGCTAAATTTGTAAAGGACGATGGTGAATTCCTGATGATGTGGGACAACAAGAAATGGGCTGACGTCAACATCCGGGTGACCAACGGCCTGGCGAATGTCAAATTCCGAGGCTATGACGTGATCAAAAACGTGCCGATCGATCTGGCTCCGATCGAGGCTGCTCAATTCCTGTTCGCCGCTCGCACTGGTGGTGCCAACCAGAGGCATTATATCGATGATGTGCAAATCGAACTATTGACCTCGGCTAACTCTCGCGTGACGGTGGCGTATGACGATGGGGAGCCGGTTACCCTGCTCGAACTCAATTCGAAAACGCCTACCACTCACGACGAGACAGTTTCTCTCGCGTTGAACAATCCCGTTGGCGCCAAGTCTGCCGTTGTGACATGGGATTATCAAGGGTACGATAACTGGTGGGCAATTGACAACATCACCATCGCAGAAGGCGACGAAACGGAGTCTCCCCGCCCCGGCTTGGCCACCGACAGGGGGCGCTATCTAAGTGGCGAGTCGGTCACAGTGAGCTTCAGTGATGGCCCTGGCAATCCAAAGGATTGGATTGGTGTCTACCGCCGAGATATCACACCCGGTGAGCAGGACAGCTTGGCCTGGGTATACGTCAACGGGAGCACCACACCCGACGTCGGCGTTTCCGATGGTACCGTGACTTTTGCCAGTAACCTGTCAGTGGGATCGTATGTCATTCGGTTTTTCGCCAACGACGGCTACAGCCAGCTTTCCGATGCCGTGACTTTTTCCGTCGTTGAGCCACCGGCGGTGGCAACCGGCAAGCTGAACTATGTCGCGGACGAAGCCATCACGGTCAATTTCAGCAATGGCCCAGGCAACCCAAGGGACTGGATCAGCCTCGTGCACCGCAACGAGACCAGCTACATCGACTGGGCGTACGTGGGTGGTACCCGGAACCCAGACGACGGCTTGGCCACCGGCACACTCACGTTTGCCCATGGGCTTCCGGATGGAGAATACCGCGTGCTTTACCACGCGAACGACAGCAACCGGCAGCTGGCCACGGCCGACTTCACCGTCGCCGGGCAGGTCGCGCCCCCTGCGCTTGGCTTCGCGCACAACGGCGACAGCACAATCACGCTGTCTTTCGAGGGCCGTCTGCAAACCGCACCGACCATCAACGGCCCTTGGCAGGACGTTGATGCCACTAGCCCGGTGACTCTCTCCACCGATCAGCGACAGCAGTTCACCCGTTCGGTCAAATGATCGAACTTACCCCGATAAGAGAATCATTCCGTTTGGATTCGAGCATAGCCGATCGTGCGTCTTGATTGTCATTGGCTTGCTCGCTACATGCTCCGTTTCCAAGGGCGCCGAGCTTGAGCGGCCGCTGGAGTTCACGACCATGATTGCCCATTGGGCAAACTATGCGCACGACGATTATTTGCCCTTCGTGCGGGAGGCTCGGCCGGAGTTGGTTCAGGTGGGTTTTTACGGCGCACACTACTGGAGTCTGGCGCACACGAAACACGGCGCCGGGTACCCGGCACATTTTCCAAAAACAGGCCTCAAACAAAACCGCGATTGGTTCAAGCTGCTCAATCGCGATTTGCATCAATTTGACTCGAAGGTGGTTGGTCATTTCAACATCGAGTTTCTTGTGGGAGATCCCGAAGGTGCCGATGGGCCGCGCGGTTTTTTCAAGTTCTACCACGATTTGTGGGAGGAAAAACTCCTCGGCTCACGGCCGGTCGTTGACCCGCTTCAATTATTGGAAAAAAATGCCGACGGCACACCGATCAAAAACAACAGCTACTCCATCGGCGGCATGAAGGAATACTGGGCCTGCCTCAACAATCCTTACTGGCGGGCAGTGCTCAAGGCCTGGGTTCGTCATGGCATCGCTCAGGATCTGGACGGGTTTGTGGTCAACTACTTTTACAGGCACAACTGTCTTTGTGAGCATTGTCGAGCTGCATTTCGGAGATATTTAGGAGAGCGTTTCACTGTATCCGAGCTGAAGAATGAATTCAGAATCGACAACCTCGCCTCACACAAGTTCAACGAGATCGGCTCGTGGCACGATCCGGCCGAGAGCACACCTTTCAAGCTCGAGCAGTTGCGCTTTTCACAGTTGGCCACCAAAGACTGCTTTGATGAGGTGTTCGTGAAATACGGGCGCTCGATCAAGCCCGGTCTGATCGTTGGCCAGTGGAACCATCTCGGCGATTTTGACCAGATTAGCGGCGATGAACGCTGTCTGCTGCCGCCCGAGTTATGGGCGAAGGATGAGGATTATCTTTGGTACAGCACCGGCGCTTCAGCAAACCACACAGACCTGAGAAACAATCACCTAGGGGAAGGCACACTGCAGGCGCGTTACATCCGAGGCTCGTCGGGCGGCAAGCCCTTCACACTGGGAAAATATGAAAACACGCGCACGAGGGTGGCCATCGCCGAGTTGGCCGCGAACGGTGGTGTGCCCATGGGTTTTTACACCCGCTTCACCCATCCTGGGGCGCGAAGGATCATCACGCAATATTACCGGTTTATCCGAAACAACGCTGCCGTCTATCGCTACAACACTCCGTATGCTGAGGCCGTTTTGCTGTACCCCCGCAAGGCTGTGCACGCCGGTGATATCAGGCTTATTGAGGCGTTTCGCCAAACCGGCCGTGCATTGCTCGATCGGCATGTTTTATTCGACATCCTCCCCGATGATCTTGCCACGTCCAAGCGGCTCAGTGCCTACGAAAAGGTCTACCGCCCGGACGACACAACAGCGGAAGGACAGGCTAAGTTCTCCGCGCCGGTGACTGTCCGTGTCTCCGCCAGTCGGCCCGCCGTAGGCGGTGCGGTGCACTTGCATTTTGTCAACTACAACCGAACCGAGCCTCTCCAGCCCAAAAGCCCCGGTGGCGGCATTCAGGACGAAAAACCGATCGCCGTTGCTGATGTTCGATGTGCCATGCCCATCCCTGCCGGCAAAAAACTAAAGGCCGTTCGTTTTTTTACACCAGAAATGGAGAGCCCTCTCGAGGTTATCTGCGATATTCGCAAAAAAGGTATGGTTCATTTCACCGTGCCGAAGTTTCTCGTGTATGCCGTCGTTGAGTTGATGTTCCAGCCTGATTCCCGGCCGCTCCCTGAGTGAATCAGGGAAAGCGAAGCTTGGCCAAGCGATTGGATCACTTGCCGTCTGCGGCCTTTGTTTTTTTCTTTTTGCCCTTCGGTAGGCCGACCTTTTTCCAGGTTGGTGCGTCGGGCGTCGGCGACAGTGTCACGATGGTTACATCCTTGATCTGCACCACCGTCTTGCCGTTGCCGTGAATCTGCAGGCCGATCTGTCCGTTCTGCGGGATGTTCGGCTCCGCCTCCGTGTAGTCGAGGGCGG
>DASCOW010000171.1:0-8622 GCA_036012205.1 Verrucomicrobiota bacterium | reverse complement strand
AGGTTTATGCAGGACTGGTCGTGGGAGAAGCGGACGGGCTACCTGATAGATCGAATTACTCAATGAAACCAGAATTGAATCTCCAAACCCGGAGCGAGTTCCCGGCTTTTTTGAACGAGTGTGGGTTAACAGGAACCGGTGCTGAGATCGGTGTTCAAGAGGGTATTTTTTCAGAATCTATTTTGGAGAGTTGGAAAGGGAAAACCCTCTTTTCAATCGATGCCTGGCAAAACTTTGATGCCGGTGATTATGTCGATTGGTCCAATCGAACTGATGATGAACAGATTTTTCTTTATGCGAATACCACTCTCCGGTTGAGGTCTTTTGGTGAGCGTTCCATCGTTTGGCGGATGACCTCCGAACAGGCTGCCTCGGTCATACCCGACAACACATTGGATTTCTGCTACATCGACGCGGATCATAGTTACGAAGCAGTTCGTCGCGACATCGAGATGTGGCTGCCCAAGGTCAAATTAGGAGGGATTATCTGTGGGCATGATTATGTCAAGGATGGTGAAATTTGGGACAAGACTGGCAAAAACTTTGTCGGCCTTTTTGGAGTGCAACGGGCGGTTAAAGAATTTGCTGCCAATGATGGCTGGGATGTTCACGTGACGAAGAGTGAGGATTGGCCTTCTTGGTTTGCCTTCAAACCGTGATTTCTGTAGTCCCTTGTCCTTGCCATTTTGCGCGGCGGCGGGGAGCATGCGCCTCGGGTTGATCCCGAGGTCATGGCGGCATTGATTTCCCCGGATTTGTTAAAACGGCTTGAGCAGTTACAACTGCTCGCACGCCGCCGTTCCAAGAGCACCGCCAAAGGCGAGCGTCGCAGCGGCGCACGCGGACAGTCGGTCGAGTTCGCGGACTACCGCAACTACGTCCCCGGCGACGATCTGCGCCGAATCGACTGGAACCTCTACGGTCGGCTCGACCGTCTCTTCCTAAAGTTGTACGAGGAGGAACGCGAACTGCCGGTTACCATTTTTCTCGATACCAGCGAGTCGATGGCGTTTGGCCGAGTGGCCAAGTACGACTTTGCCCGCCAAGTCGCGGCCGCCGTCGGCTATGTGGCGTTGTGTGGTTTCGACCGCGTCACCGTTGAGCCGTTCCCGCTGGGTGACGGCCAGGCGAGCCTCGCCGCTGAGTTGCGGCAGGTGCGCGGCCGCAAGTCGTCGATTCGTTTTTTTGAAAGCTTGGCCAAGCTCAAGGCTAGCGGCGCGGCCGACTTCAACCAGGCACTGCGGCGCGGCGCAATGAAGCATCGCGCTCCTGGCGTGTCGGTCGTCCTCAGCGATTTTCTCGACCCTGCCGGTTATGAGGAGGGACTCAAGTCGCTGGCCCATCGCGGTTCGGAGATCCACGCTGTGCAGATCCTCTCGCCGGAGGAACTCGAGCCTACGGCCTACGGCGACCTCAAAATGATCGACTCCGAGACCGGTGCCGAGCAGGAGGTCACCTTCGGCAAATACCGCCTCAAGGCGTATCGGGCCACGGTTCAAAACTACTGCCAGCAGCTGCAGGAGTTTTGCCGTGCACGGGGCGTGCGCTACCAGTTGGCGCGCTCCGACACGCCGCTCGACGACCTGCTGCTCAAGGCCATGCGAACCGGGGGCATGTGGCGATGAACTTTCTCACGCCCGAGGCGCTCGCGTTCGCAGCCACGCTGCCGGTCGTTGTTGTTTTTTATCTTCTCAAGCGCCGGCGGGTGGCACGGCTCGTCCCGAGCACCGTCCTGTGGCAGCGCTTCCTTAACGAGACACAGGCCAGTTCGCCATTCCAGAAACTCCGTCATAACTGGTTGCTTATCATCCAGCTAATCCTGCTGGCGCTGGCCGTGTTTGCACTGACCCGCCCTTACTTCGCTGGTAAACTGGAGGGCGGCCGGTTCATTGTTGTGATTCTAGACGTGTCGGCTTCGATGCAAGCGACCGATGTTTCACCCAGCCGGCTTGGTCAAGCTAAGACTGAGGTGGCTAAGCTTATCGACTCGATGTACGACAACGACCGCATGGTCCTGCTGCTTGCCGGCGCAGTCACCGAGGTGCGCCAGTCGCCGACCAGCGCCAAGCCGGCTTTGCGCTCCGCGCTTGGCCAAGCGATGGCGACCGACTCGCCAACCCGACTGCTCGACGCGGTCAAACTCGCTCAAAACCTGACGCGCAATCGCGCCAAGACTGAGGTGCACCTATTCAGCGATGGTGCCTCGTCGGACTTGGACGAGTTCGAGTTGCAGGACTTGAACTTGGCCTATCACCGCGTGGGCGTGGGCGGCGACAATCTCGGCATCGTGTCGCTTGAAGTACGGCCGCACCCTGAGCAGACTGGGCAACAGGCAGTCTTCGCCACCGTCGCCAACGCATCCACCAACGTCCTTCCAAGCGACGTGTCACTATTTTTTGACGACCGGCTTGTCGGCAACAGGCGCGTAAGGATCGGTGGGACCAACACGGCGTCGCTTATCTTCGTAGTCAGCCAGAACACCAACGGCGTTTTTCGGTTGCAGCTCAAGAACAACGACGCGCTTGCTGTGGACAACACCGCCTCGGTACTCAGCCTCGCCCGCCGCGACTCCCGCGCGTTGCTGCTCACGCAGGGCAACCAGTTTCTCGAGCGGGCGTTGCGCAGCGTTCCCAAACTTGACCTCGCCGTCGCGGCAAGCCTTGCCAACCCGAATTCGTCAGTCGATTTCGTCGTGCTCGACGACATCGTGCCGGAAGCCTGGCCAAGCGGCAATGTGCTGGCGATCAACACGCAGTCGACCAACTGGTTCCGGCTCGGCGGCACGCTCGACGGACCGCCGATCGTGGATTGGAAAAGCACGCACCCGCTGTTGCGCTTCGTCAATTTCGACAACGTGCAGGTGGCCAAGGCACTCGCCGCCAAGCTGCCATCGTGGCTCACTCCGCTCGTCGAGTCGCCGTCCGCGCCGCTCCTGGCCGCAGGCGAAAACGACGGCCAACGCGTCGTTTGGATCGGCTTCAATCCACTCGACAGCACGTGGCCGCTGCGCGTCTCGTTCCCGATTTTTATCGCCAACACAGTCGCTTGGCTTAATCCCGGTGCACGCACTGGGATCCGTGTCGGCGAGCCGTTTCACGTGCGATTGGCCAGCGGGGAAAAGGCGGTGACCATTGGATTGCCGAACGGGTCGACGCAGGAAACCAGCACCACGGCGAGTGGCGAGCTGATCTTTGGCGACACGTTTCAGCAGGGTGTTTACTTGGCGACTTCCGGGACAAACACACTACAGTTTTGCGTGAATCTTCTCGACAGTAACGAGAGCAGCATACGTCCGCGCGAGTCGCTGCAGTTGGGCGAGTACGGCACGGTCGAGGCGACGGTGGCGGTGAATGCCGATAAGGAGGAGTGGCGCTGGATCGCGATGTTGTGCCTCGTCTTTATATTATTCGAGTGGTGGTTTTATCATCGTCGCACCGCATGACCATCGGGATTAATATATCGGGATTCATCATTTCGGTGTTGCTGGTGGGCTGTTCGCCTGGCGGTGACTCGGTCACGGTTTACACCTCGCAGGATCAGGTTTACGCCGAGCCGATTTTGCAACTGTTCGAGAGGGAGACCGGCATTCGCGTGCGGGCCGTTTACGACAGCGAAGTCGTCAAGACAGTTGGCTTGGTCAACCGGCTAATCGCCGAAAAAAGCCATCCGCGCTGCGATCTGTTCTGGAACAACGAGGCGTTTCGAACGCATCAACTCGGCGCGCGAGGTGTACTCGCCGCGGATGAGCCGATCGAGTCGTTCGGCATGCGAACGCGACAGTGGGTCTGGAATACAAACCAGCTTGGGCGTGCGGAGTTGCCGCCGAGCTTGTCCGCGCTGACCAACGTGCAGTGGCGCGGCAGGGTGGTGATTGCGCTGCCGCTGTTCGGTTCGACGGCGACGCATTTTCAGGTGCTGCGCCAGCGCTGGGGCGAGGCGCGGTGGCGTGCGTGGTGTCGCGCACTGTTGGCCAATGGCGTGATGACGGTTGATGGCAACTCGGTGGTCGTGCAGCTCGTCGGCCGCGGCGAAGTCACGCTTGGCCTTACGGATTCCGACGATGTCCGGGCAGGCCTTCGCAACGGCCTGCCGATCGCCGGCCTGCCGCTTGGCGCGGATGGTTTGGTCATTCGCAACACGCTGGGCCATGTTCGCGGCGCGCCGCATCCCGGTTTGGCTAGGCGCTTGGCCAAGTTTTTGCAATCGCCGCCGGTGCGCTCCGCGCTCGTCGATGCCGGCGCGATTGAACCCGGCGTAACGCCCCCGGCCGCCGAGGTCGTTTGGCCAAGCTTGGTCGAGGCCAACGAGCGAGCGGTGGGCGAACTGCAATCCATCTTCCTCAACTGATATGAGTTGGGGGCTGCTGCTCAACAGTTTGGCGCTGGCCGTCCCGGTGGCGCTGGGTGCAGTGGCGGCGGGATGGCTTGTTGCGCTGTTTATCGCCTCGTCGTGTGGGCGGGTGCGATGGGTGGTGTTGACCGGGGCGGTTGTCTCGCTGGCGTTACCGCCATTTTTGGTCGTCAACGCGTGGCTTGGCCTGCTGGGTAATGTTGGCGCGCTGAAGCCGTGGTTGCCGCTCGATATTTATTCGCATGGCGGCGCGGCGTGGGTGCTGATGCTGATGCTCTGGCCGCTGCCGTGCCTGATGTGCCTCGGTTCACTCAAGCGGCTGACGGTGGAGTTGCTTGACGCCGAGCCAGGGCTGAATGGTTGGTCGCTCGCTCGCTCGCTGCTACTGCCGATGACGCGGCCCGCTGCGTTGCAGTCCGGGTTGATCGTGTTCGCGCTGGCGTTCAACAACATTGCGGTGCCAGCGATTCTGCAGGTGAAGGTGTTTCCGGCGCAGTTCTGGGTGCAGTTCAGCACGAGTTACAATTTTGCGTTGGCGTGGCAATACGGCTGGGTGCTGGCGGCGCTGCCGCTGGGCTTGCTGCTGCTGCGCGGTCGGGCGGTTGCCTGGCCGTGGGAGAGTCAGGGCGTGTCGGCGAAGGTGTTGCGGGATCGACTCGGCCAAGGGCTGCTCGGCACGGTGACGGTTGTCGCCGAGTTGCTCGTCGGCTTGTCGGTGTTGTTGCCGCTTGGTCATTTGATGCTTGATGCGCGCACGTGGACGGATGTTTTGGATGCGATCCGGGCTGGAAAGCAGGCGGTTTGGAATTCGTTTTGGTACTCGGCAGCGACGGCGACACTGGTCTCGGTGCTGGGCATGGCGGCGGTTCGCTGGACCGGCCTTCGCCTGGCTTGGCTGCTTTTCTTTTTGCCGGGGGTGCTGCTGGGTGTGCTGTTGGTTTTCCTGCTGAACCGCCCCGGCTTGGGTTGGCTGTACGGCGGCCCGGGCATCGTGTTGATGGCGTTTGGCTTGCGGTACTTTGCGCTTGGCTGGGAAGGGATTCGCCTGGCCAAGGAGTCTCTTGATTCCGATTTGCAAACGGTCTCCGATCTCGCCGGTTTGCCGTGGTGGCAGCGGTGGCGGCATCTGTTTCTGCCACAGTCCGGTCCGGTGCTGGCGACGGCGTGGTACGTGGTTTATCTGCTGTGCCTGTGGGACACCGAGACGCTGGTACTCGTCGTGCCGCCGGGCGGCGAGACACTGGCGTTGCGGGTGTTCAACCTGCTGCACTACGGCCACCACGCTCAGGTAAACGCCCTCTGCCTGATCCTGCTGCTGCTGGCCGTGCTGCCACTGGTCGTCTGGGCGGTGGTCTCCGTTTTTGTCAAAGGCAGAGCAAGCCGCTCACCGCTCACTACTTCCTAATCGGCGATGCAGTAGAGGTTTTGCTTGCCTCGGAGGAATAGTTGATTGCCGACGACGGCGGGGGAGCAGTCGAATTTGTCGTCCAGATCATTGGTCGCCAGCACTTCCAACTTGGCACTGTCTTTGAGCACGGAGACGGTGCCGTTGCGCCCGGCGATGTACACCCGGCCGCCGGCGCTTACCGGCGAGGCGTAAACACCGCTGAGCCCCTCAAGTCGTTCGCCCTCGACCAGCAGCTTGCCGGTCTTGGCGTCGCGCACGGTGAGAATGCCGTTGTTGCCGGAAAGGTACCAGATGCGGCCGTTGCTCAGGAGTGGTGATGGGACATACGGCGTGCCCCGGCTGCCGGTCCACGTGACGGATTTGCTGTCGGTGAGGTCGCCGCTGCCGCCCAGTTTGATCGCCGCCACATGAGAGCCTCGGAAGCCGCTCATGGCGTAGGCGGTCTGTTTATCGACAACGATCGACGGGATGGCATTGGAGGTTTGCCCGCTGCATTGCCATAGGAGTTTGCCGTCGTTGAGTTGGTAGCTGCGAACGGCCCGGGTGCCGTTGATGAGTACCTGTGTGACGCCGCGGTGCGTGGTGACGACCGGTGTGCACCAGCCGGAGGCCTCGTTGCGGTCGGTTTTCCACTTCAACTTGCCGGTCTTTTTGTCGAGCGCGTAGAGGGCAGAATCGCCTTCGTGATCCCACAACAGCAGCACCGTGTCGCCGTGCAGGGCGGGTGAAGTGCCTTCGCCGAAGCTGTTGCGAGTGCGCATGTCACCAAAGTCCTTGCTCCACTCCAGCTTGCCCTTCATGTCGTAGCAGTACAGTCCACGGGAGCCGAAGCTGGCAACGATGTGTTCGCCATCGGTCACGGGAGAACCGGAAGCATATCCGTGATCGCGGTGATGCCCCTCGTGCGGCACGGCGGTCGTGGCAACGGTGCGCCAGTTTTCCTTACCGGTGGCTCGGTCTAGGGAAAGGAGCACGAAACGATACTCCTCGGTCGGCTTGCTGCCGCCTCCAAAGCTGCCGCGTCCGCGACTGGAGCGTCCGCTGCGCCGACTGCGTTCGCCGCCGCGCTCGCTACCGAACTGTCGGCGCATCTCCTCGCGCAGAGCGTCGCGCTCGGAGTCATTCAACTCGCCGTCGCCGTCCTTGTCGAAGCGCTTGATGAATTCCTCGCGGTTGAACTCGCCACTGCCGAAGCCGGATCGGCTGCCGCGCTCACCGCCGCGCGAGCCGCGCTCGCCATCTGGGCGGGGTCGCTCACCTCGATCCCGGCTCTCGGGGCGTTCGCCGCCCGGTCGCCGTCTTTCGCCAGCTTGGCTGCGTTGGCGCGATTCGCCACCAGAGGTTGCGGCCGCTTTCTTGCCGGTTTTCTCGGCTGTGAGGACGAAAAGCTGGTCACCCCAGATGACCGGTGTCGAGTTGCCGGAGCCGGGAATCTTGATTTTCCACTGGACATTTTTGCCCTCGGAAAACTCCTTTGGCGGATTGCCGCCGGGAGCCACGCCGTTGGCTGCCGGGCCGCGCCATCCCGGCCAGTTTTCCGCAGTGACAGTGCCGGCCAGCGCCCATGCCAGGCCGATCAAGCCGCCCAGCCCAAGTTTGGAGAGGTGTATGGATTTCATGATTTTAAGTCGAACCGACCATTAGACTTGGCCAAGCGGTGAAAGGTTTCATTTTTTTTGGCCAATGCATTTCGGCCAAGCGGGGTATGGCTTGTGCGGGGTGATTCCTGCTCTCACACTGCCGCCGTGAATATTCACTGGGTCGATGCGACGATTCTCTGTGGCTACCTGCTTGGCATGGTTGTGTTCGGAATGTGGATGGGACGGGGCACCCGCAGTTCCGCTGAGTTCATGGTCGGAGGGCGCAGTTTGCCTTGGTGGGCCGTGCTGTGTTCGATCGTCGCAACCGAGACCAGCACGATCACCTTTCTGAGCGTGCCTGGCTTGGCTTACACCCGGGACTTGGCCTTTTTGCAACTGCCGCTTGGTTACGTTCTCGGCCGGTGGATCGTTTCTTCAACACTGCTTCCGCGATACTTCACCGGCGAGCTGTTCACGGCCTACGAGGTGCTCGACCGGCACTTCGGAAGCGCTGTGAAGCGTGCCGCGAGTCTGCTTTTTATCATCACTCGCACTCTCGGCGATGGGTTCCGTTTGTTCCTCGGCTCGATCGTGTTGCAGCATGTCGCCGACATCGATATGAACATGGCGATCATCGCCCTCGGTGTCGCAACGATCGTTTACACTTTTGCCGGTGGCATCCGCGCGGTGATCTGGACCGACTTTATTCAGTTCGTGGTGTACATGCTCGGCGCAGTGATCGCCTTTGGGATACTGCTCGATTCGATTGACGGTGGTTGGGGTGCCGTCACCGAGTTGGCCCGCGCTGAGTTGACTGGTGACAAACTGCGGGTCTTTCATTTCGATTTTGACCTGACTGGCACGTATCTGTTTTGGGCCGGCTTGGTCGGCGGCGGCGTCCTGGCGGTCGGCACCCATGGCGTCGATCAGTTGATGGTGCAGCGTTATTTGAGTGCCCGCAGTCAAGGCGAAGCGGCGCTGGCGTTACGACTGAGCGGCATCGTGGTGTTGCTGCAGTTTGCGTTGTTCCTGTTGATCGGCACTGCGCTGTTAGCCTATTACAGCCAGAACCCACCTCGCGAGCCATTCCCCAAGAGTGACTGGGTTTTCGCGACGTTCATCGTCGACAATATGCCGGTCGGCGTGCTTGGCGTCGTGCTCGGCGCGTTGTTCTCTGCAGCGATGTCAACTCTGTCGAGTTCGCTTAACTCTAGCGCCACGGTGCTGGTCAACGATATACTAAAAACGGATAGCGACAGCAGTCGGTTGCGCTTGGTCAAGTGG
>DASCOW010000170.1:0-6131 GCA_036012205.1 Verrucomicrobiota bacterium | reverse complement strand
CTCCATCCTTCTTTTTCTGGTTGGTTTTTTGCATATTTCGGCCATGGCCACTCTGGTTTTTGACATTGAGACCTCTGCTGTTCCGCTCGATTCGTTTGACGAATTCTCCCAAGAATACCTGATGCGCCCTGCCAACAACCTGCCCACTGAGGAGGAGCAGGAAGCCAAGCGGAAAGAACTCACCCGGATGATGAACCTTTGGCCGTTCACTGCGCAGGTGGTCTGTATCGCGATGATCAACGCCGAGACACTTGGCGGTCAGGTGATCTTCATCGCAGATGATTTTGAATCGAACACCCGTGCCGTATCTGGGGTGGGTTTTGTGCCGGTGATGGACGAGGAGGAATTGCTGGCTCAATTCTGGGCCGTGGCCAAGCACTACGACAAGGTGGTGACCTTCAATGGGCGGCAGTTTGACATCCCTTTTTTATACCTTCGCTCGGCTCAACTTGATGTGCCGATCACGAGAAAGAACTGGCTCGGCTACCGTTTTGCCACCGAGCCACACTGCGATCTGGCAGAGCAGTTGACCTTTTATAACGTCAGCGGTCGGGACGGTGCTGCGCGCCGGTTCAACCTCGATTTTTATTGCAGAGTGTTCGGCATCGAGTCGCCCAAGTCGCATGGCGTCACCGGCATGGACGTGAACCGGTTGATGGAGGAGGAGCGCTACGGGGAGATTGCCGAGTACTGCCTGCGCGATGTGTTTGCCACGGTGAAGCTGTTCGACATCTGGAAAGCCCGGTTGGCCGGCATCAAGTGAGTCGCTTGGCCAAGAGAGTCAGGCCCGGTCCATGACCGGGCGCATGGCTGCGATGGCGGCCATGGTTTCGTCGGTGGCCTGCTGGTAAACGTTTCGCAACTCCGTGCGCGGGCAGGTTCCGGCTCGATCGCGCAGCGAATGAAAGAGGAGAGGGTGGCCAAACTTCACCGAGATCGGCACCAACTTGGGCTTGCGGCGATGCCGACCGTAGGCGTTGTATGTCCAGACACGGACCGGTACGACCGGCGCCCGGGACTTGATGATGGTTAGGCCGATGCCGGCCTGTGCAGATTTCATTTGGCCATCACTCGTCCGCGTGCCCTCGGGGAAGATGATGATGGCGTTGTTGTCCATCAGTCGTTCGAGGATGCTTTTCAAGCCCTTGGCGCCGCCGCCGCTGCGATTCACTGGCACGGCGTTGAGGCCGCGCAGGAACGGGCCGGAAAACCAGTTGAAAAAGAGGTCTTCCCGGGCGAGATAATTGATGGGGCGGCGGAAACTGCTGCCAACAAACGGCGGATCGAAGTAGCTTTCGTGGTTGGCAGCAATGATCACTGGGCCGCTGAGCGGCATGCGCTCGGGATGATATACGCGGCACCGAAACAGGTTGCGGAATATTGTCTTGGACGCGCTCCAAGCCAGCCAGTAGAGCGGAGTCACCCGTTTGCCTCCAGCTGTTTGCGTACGTCGTCGATGATCAATGCGCTGGTCTCCTGCGCTGTCATTTCCGAGTTGTCGATGACTCGCGCACCGAGCGGGATCATCAGCGGTGCGGCGGCACGCTGGCTGTCGCGCTTGTCGCGCTCGGCGAGGTTTTCGTCCACACCATCGGCCGCGCGGCGCTTGGCGCGCTCGTCTAGAGAGGCGTTCAGGTAAAACTTGAAGTCCGTCTCGGGGAAAATGTTTGAGCCGATATCGCGGCCCTCCATCACGAGGTTACCGAACTGCACACAGTCGCGTTGTTTGATTTTCATCCACTTGCGCACTCCCGGCACGGCGGCGACGGCCGGCACGGCGGCGCTTGTCTCGGCGGTGCGGATTTCCTTCTCCGGGAAGTAGCCGTTGACGTAGAGGCGTATCTGCCCGTCGTCGTTTCGCAGCTCGGTCTTCCATCGGCGGCACAGCGAGGCGATAGCCTTCTCGTTGTCGAGTGTCACACCCTTCTCGAGGCAATGCCACGCGAGGCTGCGGTACATGGCGCCGGTGTCGACGTAGGCGTAGCCCAACGCCTTGGCGATGAGCTTGGCGTTTGTGCTTTTACCGCTGGCGCTGGTTCCGTCCAGCGCGATCACGATTGTTTCTCCCATGAATAAATTTGGTTGATGTTAGTCCGCCGCCAGCTGGTTCAGTTCCAGCGGGTTGCCCTGTCCGTCCAGCAGCGTTGCCCCCAATCCTCCGGGAGTTGGTGCAGCGAGCTTTTGGAAAAACGTGGGGAACGTCTTGCGAACGCAGGCAGGATTCTTGATGCGGATGCCGGGCACTTTCAATCCCAGAGTGGCAAAACACATCGCCACGCGATGGTCGTCGTGCGTCTCAATGGTCGCGCCGTGCAGTGTGCCTGGCGAGATTTCCAGCGTGTCGCCGCTTTCGAGCACCGCCGCGCCGCACTTGGCCAAGCCGATGCGCAGCGCCTCGACGCGTTCGCACTCCTGTACACGCAGTCGGCCCAACTCGGTGAAGCGCACCGGCAGCTTGGCCATCGGCGCGATGGCGATCGCCGTCATGATGCTGTCGCCCAAGTCGTCCCGCCGCGAAAGCGCGCCGGGCAGCGGCAGCTTGGCCGGGAACTCGGCGTCGATCTGCCAGCCGGAGCCGGGCCAGCGCGCCACGGAGACCGGTTTCCCGCCGTCTGCCGACAAAACATGGCCGGCGGCCCAAAAATAACTGCCACCCGAGGTGTCCGGCTCGATAGCTAGGCGGCCGCCGCCGCTCGGGAACGCCTCGATCAAGCCGGTGGTCATCGCCACGTACGGCGACTCCTCGCCTCGTTCGTCGTCGATGCTGACCTGCCATTGGCCTAGCCCGGCACCAAGCAGCAGCGCCGAGGCGAACTGCGAGCTTTCCCCGATGCTCACGCAGCAACTCCCGGCGCTTGGTCCGGCGCCGTGAATCGTCACCGGTAATTTGTTGTCCTCCGAGTCGATGCGATAGCCAAGCTCGCGTAGTGCGTGCAGTAGCGCGGCCTGCGGGCGCTGGTGCATGCGTGGCACGCCAGCGAGCTGATAGACGCCTTGGCCAAGGCAGAGAAACGCTGTGAGAAAACGAGCCGTCGTGCCGGCGTTGCCAACGAACAACTCAAGCGGTTTCTCCGCCGTGCCGCCGGCTGGGATTGCCTGGCCAAGCCCGGTGACGGCGAGCGTGCGGTTGCCCGGTTCGTCTGCGTCAGGACGGACGCCGATCGCGTAGCCAAGTCGCCGCAGCGCCTCGACCATCACCTGCGTGTCCTCGCTCCACAACGCGCCTTCAAGCGTCACGTCTCCGTTCGCCAGGGCGGCGAGTATGAGCGCGCGGTTTGTGATGCTCTTCGAACCGGGCACGGTAATCTCCACCTCGGGCGCGGCATTCAGCGGAACGATCTCGATGAGGTCAGGCAGCGGCATCGTCAGTCGGCGTCAGCAGAATTATTCCAGTTATCCCGCTCAACCTTGGCCTGTTGCAGCCAAGTCTCTATCGCCTCCGGCGAGTCGCCGGCGATCATCCCGCGCAGTTGGCCCAGTTCATCGGCAAATTCGTCGATTGCAGCAAGAATGTCGTTGCGGTTTGATCCGACGATGTCTCGCCACATCACCGGCGAGCCGGCGGCAAGCCGTGTCATGTCGCGAAAGCCGGTCGCGCAAAGTTGCGCCTGCTGTTCGCCGTACACGGGGTCGAGCACGCGTCGGGTCAGAGCCGAGGCCAGCAGGTGAGGAAGATGACTGCAGCGGGCGACAAGCCGGTCGTGCGTGTCAGCCGACATGACAACTGGTTGCGAGCCGAGATCGGCCCAAAAATCATTCACCATGGCAAGCGCGCCGGCATCGGTGCCGTCGGTTGGCGTCACCACGCAGACGGCTCCATCGCACAAGTCCGCCCGGGCGGCGCTTGGTCCGGTCTGGTCGCTGCCGGCCATCGGGTGGCTCCCGACGAAATGCGCGTTCGCCACGGCGCAAAGTGGTGTCAACTCGGTGACGACCTGGCGCTTCGTGCTGCCGACGTCGGTGATCACTGCGTCCAGCTTAAGATGGGACAGGATACGCTTGGCCAAGCTGGCCATGCCGGAGATGGGCGTGCACAGTACCACCAGATCTGCGCCGCCGACCGCCTCAGCGGTGTCGAGCGTCACCTCGTCGGCGATGCCGAGCGCCTGGCACTCGGCCACGCTCTCGGGGCGGCGCACCAACGCGGAGACGCGCTTGGCCAAGTCGCGCGCCCGCGCTGCTAGGCCAATCGAGCCACCGAGTAGGCCGGCCCCGATGATGGTGAGTTTCTCCAACGGCACCCGCGCATTAAACCGACGCAGCCGCCGGGAGTCGAGCAGAGTCGGGAATCGGGCCCAAAGGACAGGTCTGCATTGACGCCGGGTGGGGTGGCCTGTTACACACCACACCCAGTTTGGGCGGGCTTGGCCTGACGGCCAGGCGTCCGCGCGTAATCATGCCTGCAAAAAAGAAGACGACAAAAAAAAGCACCCGCCAAAAACCGAAATTTCGGCGTGTGCTGCTCAAAATCAGTGGCGAAGTGCTCGGTGGCAATACCGGTGGCATCTGCCCGAAAGCCGTTCACGACGTGGCGGCCCAGGTGCGCGAAGTGGCGCGGTTGGGTGTGCAGATCGGCGTCGTGGTTGGTGGTGGTAACATCTTTCGTGGCCTGCAGGGCAGCGAGAGGGGCATCGAGCGGGCCACCGGCGACTACATGGGCATGCTCGCCACGGTGATCAACTCAATGGCGTTGCAGGACGCGCTCGAAAAACAGGGCGTTCCGACCCGCGTGCAGTCGGCCATCAACATGTCGCAGGTCGCCGAGCCGTTCATTCGCCGCCGAGCCGTGCGGCATCTCGAGAAGAGTCGCGTCGTGATCTTCGGCGGCGGCACCGGCAACCCGTATTGCTCCACCGACACGGCGGCCGCGCTGCGCGCCAACGAGATCGGTGCGGAGGTGATTTTGAAAGCCACCAAGGTCGACGGCATCTACGACAGCGACCCGATGAAAAACCCTAAGGCCAAGCGCTTCGCCACGATCAGCTACATTGATGCTTTGCAAAAACGGCTCAGGATAATGGACTCGACGGCGTTCTCGCTATGCATGGACAACGGCATGCCGATCATCGTCTTCGACCTCTTTAAGAAACATAACTTTCGCAAAATCATCCTCGGTGGTCGAGTGGGTACGCTAGTGAGTTAATCGACTTTCGGAAGATAGCTTTTTAGTTTTTCGACTATGCTGGGATGGGAAGTGGCGAGGTTCGCCACTGGGTCAAACTGCGTCGAAGAGTCGTAGAGTTCAATGTTGCTGAGTTGGTTTTCTTTTCGCGTGACGATGAGGCGGTGAGTTTGAGTTCGTACGGAGATGCCGTCTCGCCAGTAGCTCAAAGAGGCATTTTTCACTTCACCATTTGGATTATCGAGCAGCTTGGCCAGGCTGGTTCCGTCAAGTTTGTGCTGAGTTTTCGTGAAACTGGGCTTGGCCAAATCGATGAGTGTTGGGAGCAGGTCTATCGACTCGACGAGAGCGTCGCTCTTTGCACCGGCTTTTTTCATGCCGGGGACGCTGATGATGAGTGGACTGCGGACGGCGCGTTCGACCGGGGTGTGCTTGGCCCACATAGCCGAGTCGCCGAGATTCCAGCCGTGATCGCCCCAGAGCACTACGATGGTCGAGTCGCTTAAACCGGTGGCGTCAAGGGTATCGAGCACTTTGCCTATCTGCCGATCCGTGTAGCGGACGCAGGCGAGGTAGGCGCGTCGGGCGTTGATGACGTTTGCTGCCGAGAGCGGTTTCTTTGGGTAGGGGAAGTTGTATTTAAAAAACTCGCCGCTGCTGTGCCAATAGGCGGTTTTGTTTTTTTTGGGGAATGGCGGTGGAGGGACGGCGGCATTCTTGAATGCTTCCCAATCCTGCTTGGGCGCGACGAATGGCAGGTGCGGCTTGAAGAAACCAAGCCCCATGAAAAATGGCTTGTCGTTCTTGGCTAAACGTTGCAGTCGGGCGGCGGCGTGCTCGGCCATTTGACCGTCCGGCAAATCGGTATCCTTCCCGACGGTGAAATCGATGAGGTTTTTCGTGCCGGTGCCGTCCTCGCGATGAACGCCGTTGGCATAGGCAAAGAAAATTCCCCAGCCACGTTTCCAAGAGCCGTATGGTGTGGACATTTCGATCCAAGCGTTGGGGA
>DASCOW010000169.1:0-6662 GCA_036012205.1 Verrucomicrobiota bacterium | reverse complement strand
CTGCCGTCAATCACTATGAAATATATTTGATACGTCCAATATTAATGCACAAGTTCAATGCACAAGTTCAATGGGTGAACAAACAAGTCTCGCAGCGTCAGTCCGTCAACCTCTTAAACATCGTATGCTTCGGTTGATGGCTTATGCGCTCCAATATGTCTCCACGCTCAATGGCCTCACGGATCTCATCAAACACGCCTGCAGCGGCGGCTAGATACTGGATTACATGGCGCAAATTATGGGCCATGGTTGCATTGAAACCACCAGCCGCCAAAAAACCGTGGCCAGGCATGCGGATGGTAAACAACGTCATTAGTGCGTTGGTCTCCGGATGATCGAAACCAATGAGCGCCATTTCAGGGCGACCGCCGATCGTGACCGGCACAGCCCTCTCCCCTCCCAGTTGCTGCCACCCCGACTGCAGCGCTTGGCCAATTTCAGCGATATGCGCAGGCACATCGAGTCGCCGCATCTTTTCAATAGCAGCCAAGGCCGCTGCCGGGCCAACGCCCTCAGTCCAGTATGCGCTGGAAATGAAAGAACTCTCTGCAGCCGACATGGTTTCCGCATTGCCAATCACAGCACCCATGGCAAAACCGTTGCTGATGGCCTTGGCAAACATCGCGATATCAGGTGAAACGCCATATTTCAAATGCGCGCCGCCTAGGCACAGGCGCCAGCCGATGGAGATCTCGTCGAAGATGAGCTTGGCCCCGGCGCGAGTCGCGCGTTCGCGTACCCCCTCCAAAAAGCCCGGCTCCGGGTCGGTGTGGCGAGTGGGCTCCATCACGATCGCCGCGAGATCTTTACCGTGTTGCGCAATGATCGCATCAAGTTCGTCGAGTCGGTTGTAGTTAAAGGGAATCGTTGTGCCCTTGAGCGAGGCAGGCACGCCCACCGGATCCAGCCCTGGCAATAGGTGGAGCTGCAGCGAGTCCGGGCCAGCGTCGCCCAAGTTGGCCGCGAGATACCAATCGTGCCACCCGTGGTAGCCACAGATGGCGATCTTCTCCCGGCCCGTGGCAGCGCGCGCGATTCGCACGGCCACAGCTGCCGCCTCACCACCGGTGCGCGTAAACCGCGCCATTTGCGCCCACGGATGAATCTCCAGCAACCGCTTGGCCAAGCGCACCTCGTCGTGAGTCTGCTGCGTGGCCATAGAGCCAAGGTGGACGCGCCGAATGACAGCTGCGTTCACGTCCGGGTCTGCGTAGCCAAGTATGCAGGCAAGTATGCCGCCAAGCGACATGTCGATGTACCGGCGTCCTGATGTATCCACCACCTCGCAACCAATGGCTTGCTCGTAGTATGCCGGCCATTGGCCGGGCGCGAACAATTCCGGCCGCTTTGACAATAGCTGTGTGCCGCCCGGGATGATTTCCTTTGCCTCACGGTACTGTTCCTGCACCAGCGTGCCGGGTGTGGCGGAGTCGATGCCGAGCAACTGCCGCGCATTGCGACCAAAGATGCGATCCAGATCGCCGTCGTTCAGAGCCATCGTGAGGCTGGCCTGTTTCAAGGCCAACAACGACTCTATGCCGACGAGCGTTGGCTCTGCGTGAGGCCATGCTTCCCAGTTCAGGCTATGGCTGTACAACCAAAAAAAACCACCGCCCACCGACAAAGCCGTTCCTCTCAACTCGGATACGGGAAAGTCACTCCCATACATCAGGCGCGTAGTGCCCGTGGCTCGAATGATCGCCTCTAAAGCTGCCGGTTCGCAAATGGCAGAAGTATCAAAAAAAACGTTATCAACACCGCGCAATCGGTCGACAGCATCGACTGTATGCCCAGCATTAAACCCACGCCCGGCATGTGCGAGAACGAACCGCGCGTTGGGATACCGGCGGCATTGCGTCTGAACAAACTCAAGGTTGCGCGGATCGCTTAACGCCTTGGGCAGCACCATGTGCATCGTAATCCAAAGTCCGTGTCGGTGCGCCAGTTCCCACGCCCATTCGGGCAGGAACTCACCCTGCTCCGCGTTAAAGGTATCCCTGCGGTCGGCGAACACATGGTATACCTTGAAGCCGGAAAAGCCGTCCCGCAACAGAGTGGCCTCAGTTTCAGCAGGATTATCGTCAGGCCGGATAAGCATCAACCCTCTGCAACCCGGATGCGCCTTAAATTCGCCAGCGACAAATTCGTTCTCGGCAGCACAGTCGATCCCCGGAACGGGATAACCAAAATAGAGACCCTCATCCATCGCCTGCTCGCCCATCCATCGCCGCATACTCGCAAGCATTGCCTCGCGGCCAATCTCCGATCGATCGGCCTTCACCTGCAAATGTCGCAGATCGTAACAGTGCGCATGCGCATCGAAAGCGTTAGACGGCATAAAGTCGGCTAACTCTGTTTCGAACAAATCCCGATCGGCAGGAGTGATTTCAAACTGCGCGGGATCCGTGAAATCACTTAAGCTCGGCGTGTTCACATTCGTCTCATCGCCGCGCCCCTGTGATTCATTGAACCCAAAAGCGCAATCAAGGCAATCACAACCAACAAATCAATCATTGTTGATCCATTTCGGCTTCCTTCGCATTCTTTCATATGCCAGTCATCTTTGTGTTTCGGATGACTGCTCCTCTATGATGCCGGCTTGTCAAAATCAAGAAAATTAATCCCGCCTCTCAATTGCCTGTAGGGCAAGCGATCAAGTTGACTGCTACACGGTCCGGGGGTGTCCACTCGAAAACTCCGCGCGGTGATCGGATCGTAGGCGCGCCGATGAGCCACGGCCGCCTTGACGACGATCACGTTAAGCTCTTCTGGGGCGATTCCCTGGCTGCGCCACTGACCAAGGTCGAAAGGGGCTGTCTTGTTACTCGTCAACAACAGCGTCACCCCGGCGTGACGAACGAGGGCACAATCACCCATGCTGGCATAATCGCCAACCATCGAAGCCAAGTGACTTTGTTTGTCCTCCAACTCAAACCGACCATCACTGCGAGCGATCAATTCAACTTCAAGTTCCAGCGGCCCCGGATCGAGCCGGCTACCTTTGCCGCCTATGATCAACCGGGTTCCTCCTCCGACTCGAACCTTGGCCAAACGCGCCACAGCCTCAGGGTCGTTGATACAAACAGCAGCCTTTTCGATCCGCTGCTCAACGAGCGCCCGTAGGCACCCTGTACCGTCACCGGGCGCTCCGCCGCCGATGTTATCGGACGGCTCGACCAACACGGTAAGACCCTCTACAGGCTTACGAAGGCGAGGCATGACCGATTCGATCGATTCCTCATCGTTAAAACAGCTGCCTTTCAAAGACTTGGCCAAGCGCTCGAGCTTAGCCAACTGCTTCCCCGCCCTCTCGGGCAAGCCGGTTGTGACGACTTGAAAACTCAGTCCCGAGTCCGGTGTGTCGGCAAACGCAAATCCGGCAGCAACGTTGACGGCCCAAACATCGCTACCCTCCATCGAGCGCGCCATTGCCCCGAGCGCACACATCGGTTCATCCGCCGTTCCAGTTGCCGTCGGCGGAAGAAGAATGTTCACCTGTCGCAAGTGTATGCACGGCCGAACGCCGCCGAGGCACTTGGTCAGCAATTTGGCGGCTCGAATCGCCGCTTCACGCGCATCGGAATGGGGATTTTCGCGGTAAGCCACGAGACAGTCGGCGTTGGCCGCCATCGCTGGCGAAAAGTTGGCATGCAAATCGTAAACGCCGAAAATCGGCTTGGCGTTGCCGACCAGTACGCGAATACGCCGGAGAAGCTCACCTTCAACATCGAGAATAGTTTCTGAAACCATCGCGCCATGAAGAATCAGATAAATGGCATCGCATGCGGGGTGCCAAGCACCCTCAAACTCCCTCCACCACATCTCGAACACCTCGTCCTTCACGGGACCACTGGGAGTCGCACGATAATCGATCGCCGGCATCACTTCCCAAGCCTCCCCGTCTGCGTACTCGAGCACTCCTCCCAACGGCGAGGCATCCCCGGCGCAGGCCAACATCTCCGCTCCACGGCGAATGTCGAAATCACTCAGAACCGTCGAGTCCTCCACGAACGAATGAGTCTCGTGAAACAGTCCGGCGATGAGGATTCTGCGACTCACAATATGCCGTGCTTCTCGAATACATCGCACACCGGCACACCGGCGGCAAGTTCATCGCGCACCGTGTTTTCGCCGTTCACTTTGTGCTGGGCCTGCAACAGCGTTTCATCGGCCACCTCCTGCGGAATGATCACAACACCGTCCTCATCGCCGATTAGGAGATCCCCGTTTCTTGCCGTGACCCCGTCGATGGTGACTGCTTGTCCAAGCGACACCACATCAATACGACCTTTGCTGTCTGCAGGCGTGCAACCGATGCCGAACACGGGAAAGGCCATGTCCTTGAGGGCCCAGATGTCGCGCGAACAACCGCTCATCACCACGCCGCGAACGCCCTTGACCAAACAGGCTGTGGAGAGCAGTTCGCCCCAAAAGGCACACTGCCGGTTGTGCCCGGCATCCACTAGCAATACGTCGCCCGCCTGCATCGTGTCGATCGCCTGCAACTCCAGTTTGTACGGCTCTGCTGGCACATGATCCACCACCTCCGCCTTCGCCGTAAAGACACGGCCACAAACCCGGCGCACCGGAGTGAGCGCCGCAATCTCTGCGCCGAGTGCCTGCTGCCGGTGGCCAAGCCCATCTAGCACATCGGCCAGCACTGCAGTGTAAAGCTGCTCCAAAACTTGCACATTATCACTCATAAGAAGCGAAACTGTGTCGCGGTAGAGCAGGCAAGAGCAAACGTTTTCTTTTTGATTTAACGCATAAATCTGCCAGTTTGCCCGGCAGAAACATGAGACAACTCAATCCGAGGCTAAACAGCTATTCAGCGGGACGGACAAAAGCGTTCACCCTCATCGAACTCTTGGTGGTCATTGCCATCATTGCCATACTTGCCGGCATGCTCTTGCCTGCACTTTCGAAAGCACAGGACAACGGCAGGAAAATATCATGCCTCAACAACATGCGCCAAGTTGGCCTGTCCATGATGATGTACAATGATGACAAAGGAAAACTGCCTCCGAAAACTCAGGCTGTGTTCAACTTTGCGGACAAATCTGCTCCGGACAATGTGCTCAAACTGCTGATTCCTTACATGGGCAAAGTCGGCGGTGAAACCAGATTCTACACCTGCCCGTCGCTGAAACCGAATCCCTCTCACTCCTACAAGCCAACGCGATCCAATAGCACTAGTTTTCTAGCCAACGCGGTTGTGCTAGGAAGGAAATTGGGGCAGGTGCCGAACCCATCGGGCACCATCGTCATTCAGGAAGGGTGGTCGATCTCCAATCATATGTGGGTGCAACCGGAACCCACCATCCGCACCCCCGAAACACTAAGCGGCAAACAGCCCACGCCCTACCGTGAATGGCACATGTACGCCAACAGAGGGATGCACAGCTCCTTCATCAGTGCGCGTCTGCGCGAGCACTGCTCGAATGCACACAGTGAAGGTGGCAATCACATCTACACGGACGGCCACGCCAGTTACAGAAAATTCAAGGAACTGTGGAGCATCGATTTCGGACTGGTGAACTCCGCCGGCGAAGCCGAGAAATATGAGGGCTCAATTATACAATCCGCCAGGACATACAGGGCTGCCTTTTAATTCCCTTTGGCCAAGCCGACCAAACAGAGCCCTTCGTCAACGCAGGAGGCACCATCACCTAACCGCCAGCCTCCCTTCGGTAATCATTGATCAGTCCGGCCCGCCTCGCTGTCAACCCGCTTGGCTTGCGTCGCTGCAAGTGGCTTGAGGTGAGTGTCCATCCAACCATACATCAATTCACGCGACTCGTGTTTCACAGAGTGACCTCGGCCGTGCACGTAAAAAGCGAAGTTCCCGGGCGCTTTTTCCAGCTCGTAAACGTCCATGATTTTCAGGTTCATCAGCACGCGCTGCCGCTGGGTAAGCGGGTCGCCATCATTCAGTGCGGAGAGGTCAAGAAAGGCCCGTGGCGCGATGAGCGAGATGATTTCGTGAAAGTCAATCTCTGGCAACTCACCGCGAAGCAGGCCCGCCCGGATCGGCTTGAAGTACACATACCAATGATCACGCGACCAAGCCTCGACCTTGCTGTTGTGGCGGAAAAAGGAGGCGCTGCAATTGCTGGCCGCCGCCTTGATGCGCGAGTCGTACGCCGCCAGGAAAAACGTGCCGTGCCCGCCCAGTGAATGGCCAAGCGCGCCGATACGCTCGACGTCCACGACGTCGAGCGACTGCAGGACATCCACTGCGATGCTGTGCTCGTAGGTGAACTTGCCCACGGCTGTCCAGTTGGGGTGCTTGGCATGAAAACGCCCGGTCTCGTACGGCCCTTCGGGCGGGATGCGGTGTCCGGCCACGAAATGATCCGGCGCGATGATGACGTATCCGCGCTTGGCCAAGTGGTCGAGATAGGCCTTCTCCGGGTTGTCCACCAAGCCGGCGGCCCGCTCTTTTCCCTGCTTGAACGTGCCGTGCAAGACCACCACCGCCGGTAGTTTGCCGGTATGTTTCAACGGCACGGCGAGGTAAGCGTGGGCGCGCTCGTCCGTCTCGACCCGGTAGCTGACGAGCCGCCGTTCGTAAACGCCACCCACCACGACGCGCTCGTGCACTCGCAGGTCGAGCGGCGGCTTGGCCGGCTTGAATTCATCGCGCAGCAACCGGAGGTAGC
>DASCOW010000168.1:0-1021 GCA_036012205.1 Verrucomicrobiota bacterium | reverse complement strand
ATCGATACTGAGTGTTTCACTCAGGTTGGCGCGCATGTAGTCGATCGCTGCATCCACGATCACTTTCGAGTCTCTGGCATCCACGACCGTCAGTTGCCGTGCCGCCCCTGAGATGGCGGCGCAGACATGAAGCCGCATCTCCGCCATCGAGAGTTCGTCGGTGTCTCGCTTTTCGCCACTCAACGATTCGTCGAGGCGAGCAATGATCCTGCTCAGGTCTTGGCCAAGCGGATGCACGGTGAGACTGTTTTTCTCGAAGTGACTCTGCAACCAGTCCAACTGCCCGACCGTGAACGGCGTGTTGCGCGAGGCGCCCCGGGCATCTAGCATCAGCACGATGCCGATCAGCGTGGTCGGCATCCGCAAATCCTGTTCGCCCCGGTGCTGCACCCCGGGAGGCACCACCATAAAATGCCCCCCTGCCAGCTCGATCGGCTCCCGATCCCGAAACTCGTACACCGTCGCGCCGTCCATCACGAACAACAATTCAATCTGGTCGTGCGAGTGCCACGGCACCCTTGACGCTGTGTGGCTGAATATCGCCGAGACTGACTTAACCAGGGACAATCCGATCGCCTTGCCGATCACGCGATCGCGGATGCCGATGGTGTCTGGGCCCGTATCAGATTTTGACATGTTCAAAAAAGTCCAGTGGATTATTCTGGAAGAGCGATTTAAACACCGATGGCAATATCTCCAAAACTTTATTTGACCAAGTACTAACTTTATTTGACCAAGTGTTAAAATAAACCCAATAAACGTACCATTATGCATAAAAAAACAACTAACCGAGTAAAGCGTGGCATTTCAGCTTTGATGCTGGCAGCAGCCGCTTTCTGGGGCGCCACGAGCGCCGACGCACAAATCGTCATCGACGGCCACTTCGCCGATTGGGACGGCATCAACGCCGCCACCGTGGATGATGCCAGTGACATGGCTGACTCCAGCGGCGACATCAAGCAGATCCAAGCCCACGTTGAAGGTGCCAACCTGCACCTCTCCATGACAGTTCACGGCATCG
>DASCOW010000167.1:0-3914 GCA_036012205.1 Verrucomicrobiota bacterium | reverse complement strand
TTCCCTTCAAGCTGAGCACTCGCTCATAACCAGTGTCGAGATCGCCGAGTTCGTCGACGAAACCCTGAGTAAGTGCCATGTTACCGGAGAGGATTCGGCCATCGGCGAACGATTCCCAATCCTCCTCAAGTGACTCGCCATCCTCTGTATCTCGGTTGTCCATGTCACGTCCTTCACGGACGATTCTCTTAAAACGCTCAAACGTTTCGTCGATCATCCCCTGCACGATCTTTCGCTCCTCCGGTGTGATGTCCTCTTCGCGTTTGCTCAAACTGAGCATATCCTTGTGTTTGCCGCTTTTGAACACGATCGGCTGCACGCCGACTTTGTCCATTAGATTGCGCATGCTGTACCCGGACATAATCACGCCGATGCTACCGGTGATAGTGAGTTCATGGGCGACGATCCAATCGCTCGGCGCGGCCACGTAATATCCGCCGCTTGCCGCAAGCGCGCCCATCACGGAGATCACCGGTTTTTTGCTCTCCCGAACGATGTCCGCGATTTTATCCGATGCCAGCACTTCGCCACCGGGCGAATTGATGCGAAACAGAATCGCCCTCACGTTGTCGTCATTGTTCGCCAATTCGAATTGGCTGCGAAGAGACTCGATCATGTTATGTCCGCTGGCATCAACGCTGAAACTGGCTATCAATCCGGAGAGGTCGATCACCGCGATCTTGTTGTCGCTGTGGTTGTTCCGGAGGATGACTTCTTCAAAGTTGGAGCTGTCGTTGGTAGACATCGACATGCCAGCGGAGCCGATGGCCAGCGTGATGATCAGGAACCCGCCCAGCAGCAGGCAGCCCATCAGGCACAGGGATAACCACATCCAGCCGCGGCTTTTCTTGGCTTGCACCGGCCTTGGCGCGGGAGGGATCACGGGGGGCGCGTTATCTGTCATAACGCGGGGCAACCTACCGTCAGCCGGATGCGCGGGCAAGCGGGCGGTTTGCTCTTGGCCAAGCACTCGGGTAGCATCGGCTTGTGGAGCGCAAAACATGGCTGCCGCTGGTGTTGATGCTCGTCTTTGCGGCGAGCCGCTGGCCAGGCATGCTGCCGCAAAACTTCAGCGCTGCGCATGCGCTGCTTTTTTGCGCGGCGTTTTGGCTGCCTGGATGGATGGGCTGGGTGCTGCCGATGGCTACCATCATCGTCACCGATATTCTGCTCAACCTGTTCCACTACGCCGAGCCGGTGATGGTTCCCGAGTTGATCTCAAACTGGATGATTCTCGGGCTGTTCGTCGTCCTGGCCAAGTGGCTGGCCAGGCGTCAGAGTTACGGCCGGGTCTTCCTCGGCATGCTGGTTGGTGCCCTATTGTTTTACCTTGTCAGCAACACCATCTCGTGGATGACCGATCCGAGCTATTCCAAGACCATCGTTGGATGGGTGCAGGCGCTAACGGTCGGCCTGCCTGGCTTTCCGCCGACGTGGTGGTTCGGCCTCAAGTCGCTACTTGGTACCGGGCTGTTCACCGGCCTGTTCGCTGGGGCAATGAAATGGAGCGAGGCGCTTGACGCAGAGCCAGAGTCCGAAACCGAAGACGACGAGGAGAGCGAAGCCCCGCCCGAACCCAGCCCCGAGGCTGCATGACGACGGTCGGCATCCTCTCGGACAATCATGGCGATTGGCCGCCGCACATCGCCGAGTCGCTCTTCGGTGTTGATGCCATCATCCACGCCGGCGACATCGGCCCTTACAACCTCGTGCTCGACATGGAAGCCATCGCGCCCACGACTGCCGTGCTGGGCAACACCGACGGCGACATGCCGCTCGACGAGACGGCGGTGACAACGCTTGGTGGCAAAAAGTTTCTCGTGCAGCACATCGTCGATCCGCACCAACTCCAGGCACCGCTGCGCGAGCGGCTCAGGAGCGTCGAGGCGGATGTTGTCGTTTTTGGGCACACGCATCAGCCATTCTGTGAAACCCTCGGCGGTGTCCTGTTCCTCAATCCCGGCTCGGTGACGCAGCCGCGTGGGGATTATCAGCCAAGCATGGTTCGCCTAACCATCGACCACGACAAAATCACCCCGAAATTCATCGAGTTCTAAGCCGGGTGCCGAGTTGGCGGGCGAGGTCCGGGATGTCGTACCAGGCGAGGGCGCCGGGCACCACGTGGTCGACCATCTCGCGGCGGAGCGGCTGGGCCACGACATCGTTCACCCAGCTGCTCACCGCCGGGTTGCGTAGCTCGACCCTGCTGATGCGCGCATCCAACGCCGCGGCATGCAGTGCCACCGGCGCGGTGGCACCAACGCCGACCATGCGGATACTGCGAACCCGTTCGCTGCCGACTTCATTGAGGTAGTCGACGACCGCCAACAGATCTCGGACGCGTTGGCCAAGCAGCGGTTGACCAATGTGCGTGGCCACGTTGCCGACCCGGTGCGAGTGGCTGTGGTATTTGGCGTTGCTACCCTGGTCACGCGTCTCGCCGAGGCCACGCAGATCCACGGCAAACACCGCTGTCGACTCGTTCACCAATTTTCGGATCGGGCCGTTGACGCGGGCAGCGCTCCGCATCCCCCTGTCATCGGCATAAACGATCACATCAAGCGCCTGGCCGATGTTACACGGAGGCCGAAAGAGCAGGGCAGGCACCGGCATGTCGCCGGGGCGCTGAAACGTGAATTTGTCGACACGCGCCCAATCGCTTTGGCTTTGGCTACCACGATCCACCGCGGGTTGGGGAAGGTTCTTGGGCAGGCCGATCAATTGGCGCACTTTGGCCAGGGCCTTGGCAGGGTTGCCCGTCCAGAAACGTTGCCGCTTGGTTTCCAACCGCCTGGCCAGGCGCAGGTTGATATCGGCGACATTGGCTTCGTCGGCGAAATCGTTGTGGACCTGCCCCGTTCGGGTCACCTGCAGTTCGGCGTCGGTGAACAGTCGGATATCCTTCGGCTCGGTGACCGGGCGAGGATCGTTGTACAGCCATTGGCGCATCCAGCGAGTGGCTTCCTGCCGGTGTCCGACATGCATGCCATGCTCCGCGTCTGCCTCGAAGAACGCAAATCTGTCCGCTTGGCCAAGCGCGCCAAAGACCGCCTTCGCGTTACGTACCGTCTCGCGGGTGGAATCGATTTCAAAAAAATCCTGGGTTGCTGCGAGGATGGCCGTGGGTCGAGGGAACCGCATCAACGAGTAATCGATGTGGTCGATGCCATGAAGTCCCTCGCCGGCCAGGTGCTGGCAACCGTCCGCCGGACCGCTTTTGCCGTGGAACTTGTCGGTGCGCTGCATGGTGTAGCAGGAAGGCGCCGCGGGCCCGATCCGGTCGTCGATGGCCATCAGGAAAGTTGTCTGGGTGCCGCCACCGCTGGTACCGGTCATGCCGATCGGCTTGGAGCGATCCACCTCCGGCCGTGAAAGCAGGTAGTCGATCGACCTCACGCCGTCCCATGCCGAGTACCAAACCACGCTGCGTCCGGTGAGCCGCGCCCCGTGGTTCAGCAGCGTGTGGGTGGTGGTGCCGTAGCGCGCGGCCTTGGGCAGTTGCGTCCGTTCGCCCTGTGAGATCGGGTCGAAACTGAGTACCACAAACCCGTTTTGTGCCAGTAACGCACAGGCGATTTGATACGATGGGTACGCTTTGCCGTTGGCCGAATGACCGCAGGCGAACAACACCCCCGGCCAAGGCCCGTCTCCTTTTGCCGGCAGATAGAGCAGGGCGGTGACATGGTGATTAGGCAGGCTTTCGAACAACACTTTCTCCACGCGATAACTACCGCCGTCCAGTTTGCCGGTGACCTTGGCATTCAGCGGCGATTTCTCGGGGAAGGAGCCCAAAATATTGAAGTAATCATCTCGCAGCTTGGCCAAGTGCTGCTCCAGCGCGGCCGGCGACTTGAGTGCCTTGGCCAGGCGCTCCGCCCGCTTCTGATCCAACAGATCGCATTGAGAGGTGAGAT
>DASCOW010000166.1:0-7999 GCA_036012205.1 Verrucomicrobiota bacterium | reverse complement strand
CAGCGTCATGGTGACGCCGGCGACCTGATTGGTGGAGAACGACCACAGCCGACGCTCCCGCAGCTTGAACGCCTCCTTGGGCAGCAGAATTGCCTGTTCGCGGGGCAGGCCGATGATTGCCTGTTCGTTGTTGGCGCGTGCGGCGGCACGTAACACGTCCACTGTGCCAAACGCAATCGTCTCCCTCCACGGATCGCCACCGGCTGAAGCGCCGCTGACTTCGAGGTTCAGCCATGGGTTGGCCAAGCCGTGCGTCTCGAAATCAGCCGTCGTGGCGTCATCCTTGATGAAGTCGATTACCTGTGCATTGCGTAAGTTGGTGAGCATGGCATTGACAAGCAGCGCGTCGGCGGGGAACTGGATCGGCTCAGTCACTTGCCAGGCACCGTTCGGTTTTTTGGCCACGGTATATTTCTTGATCGTGTCCACGGTGACCGATGTGATCTCGTCAAACGGCTTCCGGAATACCGCGTGCTCGCGGTACTGATCGTGAGGCAGTCGCAGTAACGCCATCAGTCCGTCGTCCTGAATTACCACTGTACCACGCTCGGAGTGTTTCACGAGCACGGCCGGCTTCTCACCGTTCGGTTTGCGGAGTTCCAACTCGACCACTATGTCGCCGCCTTTGGCCAAGCGAACGGTTGCGTCCGGCTCGCCTTCACCGGCCGCTGCGGTGACCTGCACGATGCGTGCAAGTTGCATCCGCTGGATCAGTTGGTGGATGATCATTTGATCAGCGGGAGAGTCGATAGGTTGCTTCATTCGCCAGGAGCCGTCGCTGCCCTTGGCCAACTCGACGGTGCGGCTTTGGCCCCAGAATCGCAGCTGGTCAAACTCGAGATCCTCCGGCACGAGCCGCAGGTCGCGCCAGTCGTTGGCGTTGCGCGGCACCCAGTTGGCCAAGTCGCTCGCGGCCAAAAGCGCGTCATGCGTGTCGGGCAGCCGTACGTAAGTTTGCCGGCCAAACAACGCCACCGAGCCGACTTCAAGTGACTGTTCTTTACCGCCACTCGTCCAGCTAACAAGCGCCTTGGCCGCGTCAAGGCCGAACGTTTTCTCGTTGCCTGTCTCGGTCCAGTTGGCCTTGTTAAAATGTTGGTTTACAGTGAGTTCGGTAATCCGCTTGGCCAAGCGTGCGATCCGTTCGGGGTGTGCCGGGTAATCAGGATCGGCGACCCGCCATTGGCCGTTTATTTTTTTCGCAGCAATCGTCGTGTCGCCACGGACGACGGTGAACGAGTCGATCGACTCGGCGACGAGCCCAGGGAACAATCGCTCTGCTTGGCCAAGCGCGTTGTCATCGCCCGATGAGAACAAGCTGTCCGCGACGCAGACGATCGCCAACACCGCAGCCAAGCCGCTCAGCCAAAAAAGTTCCCTTGGGTTCATGGTCGTTTCATCTGTCGCCGCCACCAAAGCAGCCCAAGGCCAAGCGTGCCGCCGGGCAGCACCACAAGCAGTAGCCAACTGATCGACGTCATTTCAGCGCGGGTGAGGCTAATGCGATACTCGGTGACCGTACGCGGCGCGATCGCGAGCAGGTGTTCGTGCTCGAGCAGCCAATTGACGGCGAGGCCTGCGAAGTTGCGGTTGGCCCCGGCCTCGATCGCGCTGTTGCCGAGGAACAGCGAGTCGCCGGCGACAACAATCCGCGCCGGCGGCTGGCCTTCGTTCGTGTGCAGCTTGGCAGCGATCAACGGAACTCTGCCCTCCCTCTCGACGATGCCCTTGTTGCCTCGTGTTTGGCCAACCGCTTGGCCGGCGTTGGAGGAGTGTGCGAGGATCTTCACCGGAGCCGGTTCGTCGCCCTCATCCGGCTGGAAAAAACCGACGGATCGTGGGAGGAGCATTTGCAGTCGGCTGCCCAAAATCGGTTTCGTGATCGGATGGCTGCCGAGGTCATCGACGAGCAGTAAACCGTCTTGGCCGGACTGTTCGTTTTTCGAGTCGGAAACCTGGTTGAGGCCGATTTCAAAATCGTAGTCGGCGAGAAATTTCTCAAGGCCGGTCGGGCGTTGCAGTGAGTAAAAATTGAACAGCGTTAACAGACTTCCCCCGATGTCGACGTACTCGCGCAGCTTGGCTAACTCGCCGCTGCTGTATGGTGTTCGCGGGCCGGCGACAACCAACATTCGGCAATCAGCTGGTATACGATTTGTGCCAGCGATTGAGATTTCCTGAAGCAGTAATCCTTTCTGTTGCAGAAGGTTGGCGAATTTCGAGTAGCCCCACTGGCCTCCGGTGTCGCTAGCCTTGTGTTCGCCGTGTCCGGTGACGAAGCCGATTTTGGTCTGCCGTCCCTCGGTCACTGCGACGATGGCGGACGTGAACAGTTTCTCGCCCGCGAAATGGGTGCGTCGCGCTGCACGCGTAGCCATGAACTCGGAAAAATCGAGGATCGAAAGCTCGCTTTCGTTGATCGCCTTGGCCGAGTTGTTGGAGGCGAAGATGACGCGGTTTTCGGGTGAGCTAAGCGGTAGCCGCAATTCCTGCTGAACCGCTTCAGCACGGCCGGGATCGCGACCGGGATCGATCATCTCAAGCTTCAGCCTTGGCGATGTACGCTCGTACTCGGCAAGCAGGTTTTTGACCGGCTCGAACAGGTCAGCCTGCCGGTCAAACAACACCACGGCACGAACGTTGTTCGACAGCGCGCCGAGTACATTTTTTGTGAGTGGCGACAAGCTGTGGTCGGCCGATTGAGTGAGGACGACCCTCGCAGGGTTGCGCAGTGCGAGTAGGTTGGCCAGCACCATGCACACCAACGCCACGGCCGCTGCAAGGATCACGCGCCGCGAGATCACGCGCCGAGTGGTTGGCGAAAAACTGGCGAGTGGTTGTTGGCTGTTCATTGTTTATTTCCAGCGGCGGCTTTCGATCACCTTGTGTGTGAGGTAGAGGAACAACGCCGTGAGGCTAGCGAAGAAGATCACCGCACCGAGATCGATCACGCCGCTCGAAAACGATTCCATATGGTTGGCCAGAGACACGTGCCGGGCGAGTTGCGAGAGCCAGTCCGACCGGTCGCCGGCGAAGTACGAGAAAAACCCGGTGAAGAACAGCGCCGCGCCCATCGCGAAACCGATCACCGCGGCGACGGCCTGGTTACGCGTGAGCGCCGAGGCGAAGCACCCCATCGACATGTAAGGGCAGCCGACGAGCAGAATGCCAAGCGCAGAGGTGAACATCGTGCCGAAGCCCAGCACTGCTGATTCGCCAACATAAAACCGCACGATGACCGAGCAAACCAGCAGCGGCAGCCAAAGGATCGCGTAAAAAACCAGTGCACCGGTGAACTTGGCCAGCACCACCTGCCAGTCACCGACCGGTGCGGTCATGAGGCTTTCGTATGTGCCGCTGGCTCGTTCCATCGCGAAACTGCGCATGGTGATCACCGGCGCGATGATCAGCAGGATCACCCAGAAAAAATAGGTGCCGTAGAAGACCTGCGTCACCGGCATCGGCGTTGCCTGGCCGTTGAGTCCGGAGAGCACAACCACGAAGCCGAGTCCGATCAAAAACAGCACGGCGGCGATGATGATGAAGCCGGTTGGCCCTTGGAAAAACGCTGACAACTCCCGGCGTACCAATGCGCAGAATACGCTCATTCGCTTGCCTCCTTTCCGTGTGTGAGGCTGACGAACAGATCCTCGAGCGATGGGGCTTGCCGCGACAATTCGCGCAGCGGCCAGCCGCGTTCGTTGGCGCTGGCAAAAATCTTTTCGCGTGCGTTGGCGTTTGCGGTGTCGGCGAACCGGCAGCGCACGTAGCCACCCGGTTGCTCCGCGCACTCCGTCTGGCCAAGTGCGAGTTGGGCGGTCCACTCTTTTGCGTTGGCCAATGTTGTTTGAACCTCTGCGACGACGGCCGCGTTGGTCTTGGCCATCAACTCTTCCAGAGCGCCGCTGGCGAGCAGGCGGCCCTCGTGCAGGATGACGACGCGGTCGCAGGTCATCTCGATCTCGGAGAGGATGTGCGACGAGATCAGCACCGTGTGGCCACCGGCCAACTCCCGGATCAGTTTGCGCACGGAGCGAATCTGATTGGGGTCGAGGCCGGCGGTTGGCTCATCGAGCACGATCAACTCCGGCTTGGCCAGGAGTGCGTCGGCCATGCCCACGCGTTGTCGGTAGCCGCGCGAGAGCTGGCCGATGAACCGGCCGGCGACGTCGGCGACCCCGCACTGCTCCATCACTCCGGCGATGCGCTTGGCATTCTCACCTTTGGCCAAGTGCTTGAGTTGGGCGCGAAATTTTAGGTAGTCGCTCACGCGCAGATCGGGTGGCAGCGGGTTGTTCTCCGGCATATAGCCGAGCCGCTCGCGGACGCGCATAGGATTTTCAAAAACACAGTCGCCGCCGATGCGCGCCGTGCCGGAGGTGGCCGCCATGAAGGTGGTGAGGATGCGCATGGTGGTGCTTTTGCCGGCGCCATTCGGCCCGAGAAAACCAACCACCTCGCCGTGCCTGACGGAGAACGACACGCCGTCGAGCGCCACGTGTTGCCCGTAGCGCTTGGTCAGATTTTGCACGTCGATCATTGGCGTTTCCATTTGCAAGCCGCCGCGAACCTAACGGCCACGGGCGGTCGAAAGCAATCCGCGCGTGTCGCGGGGAAACGGCTTGCTGCCCGCGAAGCCAAGCCACTACAGTCCTCGCATGGAGGCGCTTGTGTGGCTGATCGTAGTCCTTGCGGGATATTTGCCCGGCTCGCTGCCGGCCGGATTTCTCGCGGGCCGGCTGAAGGGCGTGGACATCCGCACGGTTGGCAGCGGCAACATAGGTGCGACCAACGCGTTTCGCATGCTGGGCAAGGGCATCGGAACAGTGGTTCTATTAATTGACGTGATGAAAGGGCTATTGCCGTGCCTGTTTTTCCCCTCGTTCGTTGCTGGTTTTTTTCCCGATGGCCAGGCGGCCAAGCCGGAGACACTGCGGTTGCTGATAGGCGTGTCGGCGATTTTCGGACACAACTATCCCTGCTGGCTTGGTTTCAAAGGTGGCAAAGGCATCGCCACGACGGCCGGTGTGGTCGGGGCGCTGGCGCCGGTGCCGTTCGGGATTTGTCTGGGCACGTGGAGCGTTTTTTTTGCGCTCAGCCGCTACGTTTCGGTGGCATCGATCGCGGCGGCGCTGGCGCTGCCTGTCAGCGTTGCGGTGTTGCCCGGCGCGGGAGGCGAGCGCTTTGGATTGCTGTTCTGGATTTTTCTGCTGCTCGGCATCATGGCGATCTGGAAGCATCGGATGAACATTCATCGGCTCATGAACGGAACTGAGCATCGCGCGTGGGGCGGGCAAAAAACCTGCAATTGAACAGTGGCCTTCTCAAAAAACATCCGGGCGTTCACCTTCATCCGGCCTTCGGGCAGCTTCCCCCTGAGGGAGAAGGAATCAATAGTCCCTCGCTTGGTCAAGCGGGACGAGTTTGTCGCGGGAAATTGTAACGAATTGCAGTACGCTATTAATTCGACGGACTTACGAATGGAGGCAGTAAATTGAAAACAGCAGTGATCGGGGCGGGCGCCTGGGGCACGGCGTTGGCCAAGGTGGCGCACGCCAACGGCAGCGATGTTTGCCTCTGGGGACGCAACGCTGAGGCGCTGGCCGCGCTTGAGCGCGCGGGACGCAATGAACGTTACCTGCCGGGGATCGACCTGCCAAGCGGCCTGGCGACGGAGGTCGACTTGGCCAAGGCGGTGAACGGCGCGGGCTGTGTCGTGATGGCGGTTCCGTCGCGGGCGTTCCGCGAGGTCACAGCGCGCTTGGCCAAGTTCGACGGTGTGGCAGTAAGCGTGACCAAGGGCATCGAGTTCGAGACTGGCCTGACGATGGGCGGCGTCCTTGGCGAAACGATGCCGTTGGCCAAGGTGGCGGCGCTGTCCGGCCCGACCTTGGCGGAGGAGGTCTGCCGCGACATGCCCAGCGCGGCGGTGGCCGCGAGCGGGGCAACCGGGGCGGCGGAGACGGTGCAGCAGATTTTTCATCGGCCCACGTTTCGCGTTTACACGAGCGAAGATCTGATTGGCGTTGAGTTGGGCGGTGCGTTGAAAAACATCATAGCCATCGCGGCGGGAGCGTCGACAGGGCTGGGCTTCGGTGACAACTCGAAGGCGGCGCTGGTGACGCGCGCGATTGCGGAGATGCGTCGCTTGGGCATGGCGTGCGGCGCGCGCGCGGAGACGTTCGCCGGCTTGAGCGGCTTAGGCGACTTGACGGTGACGTGCTTCTCAAGCCTGAGCCGCAACTATCAATTCGGCCTGCGCATCGGGCGCGGCGAAAAGCCGGAGGCTATCCTCGCCGACTCGGTGTCGGTGGTGGAGGGCTACCCGACCGCGCGGTCGGCATGGAACCTCGCGCGCTCCCGCGACGTCAGCACGCCGATCATCGACGAGGTTTACGCCATGCTGCACGAGGGCAAAGACCTGCGCCAAGCCCTCCTCGACCTGACCACCCGCTCCTCCAAGGCGGAGGATTGAGTTAATGCCAGCATGCTCGTTTCTAGACGGCGGTTGGCCTGTTCACTTGACTTGGAGGAGAAACTTCAGTCAGCATAGCCGTCCTGCGGGTTGTTCATCCAATGATTTCCTCCACCAGCGCATATGCGATTCGAGCAGCGACCTTTTTAGCTCGGCAAAAAACGCCAATGTCAGCAAGTGACATAGCGCAGCAAGTGGATGTGCCGATCAGGTATCTGCAGCAAATACTTAGGGGCTTGGTCAAGGTTGGTATCCTTTCGAGTTCGCGAGGTGTGGGGGGAGGCTTTAGCTTGAAACAGCCAGCGGATGATGTTGCTCTTGGTCGCATCGTATCGCTATTTGATGATGTGGAGAACCGAACCACCTGTCCATTTGGGGATGAGGGAAATTGCGACCAAGCGTTCGGAGCATGCCCCATACACGAACATTGGTCGAAGGTCGTTGAACCTTACAAAAAAATGCTTAAAGAAACCACTTTAAGCGACTTGGCCAAGACATGCCCGTAGGATACATATTGTTACAGCAGGGTATCCGCCCCTAAATCAGTTGCCCGACTGAGAGGGGAAACTTCAAAACCGATATCTGATAATCCCGAAAATTTTCAGCGAAAATTACTTGACATCGGTCAAGGAAAGGTAAAAATCCACCTGCGCATAGACAAATCTATTTAAAGGTTAAGGTTTATCAAATGCTTTCCACCACCAGCGCGTACGCCGTTCGAGCAGCAACATGCATTGCCCAGAACGATAAACCTGTGTCGGCAAAGGAAATTGCCTTGGCAGCATCTGTGCCGTTCAAGTACCTGCAACAGATTTTGAAGAGTTTGGTCAAGGTGGGCATTCTGTCCAGTTTAAGGGGCGTGGGTGGGGGATTTAGTCTTAATCGATCAGCCCACAGAATCGAACTGGGTCAAATTGTTCGTGTATTTGATAATGTGGAGCAGCAAATTTCTTGTCCTTTTGGTGATGAGCACGAGTGTTTGGTGAAACCTACCTGCGCGATCCATGAGCATTGGATGGGATTTGTGAAGCCTTACATGAAACTATTGGATAAGACCACTTTGGCAGATTTGGCAGACACTTGCCCTAAAAAAGGCCTGCTTGAAGGATTCGAATCTGAAGGCGGAAGCTTCAAGAAAAGGATGATAGAAGTTTTTAACATTTTTTCGGACAAAAAAGTTGACACAAGTCAAAAGGACACAAAAAATCCACCTGCGCATAGATAAGTACATAAAAATTTGCAGGAAATGTCACATTAGGTATTTGAGATGAGTACAATGATGGAATACTTGAGGGGTATTAGGGATTGGGCACGCCTGAAGCGTATCACAACGCTCATCTGCACAGTCGGGCGTTAACTTTGTAATCCATCATTGATAGGTAATTGATAGTGAATATGATTTTATAAAATACGATAAATAGATCGGTAAGTAGATATATATTGGAGCAGGGGACATCGGTGTGAATCAGTTTTTATGAGTCAAACGTGTTAAACTATGAAGAAACAAATAGAAATTAAAACGGA
>DASCOW010000165.1:0-2663 GCA_036012205.1 Verrucomicrobiota bacterium | reverse complement strand
TGTTCAACTGCGGGGTGTCGGGGGCGAAGTTGCTGACGGTGACCATGAAGGCGGCGTCCTGCATCAGCACGCCGGTGTAGCGGTGGTCCGGGTGGTAGTCGTTGGGGCGGTGGCCCATGACGATGTCGGCTTTCCAGTTGCGGATCAGCCGTGTCAGTGCCTTGCGGTTTTCCAGGGTGGGCATGAGTTCGCCGTCGTGGTTGTCCATCACGTGCGACTCGATGCCGAGAATCTTGGCGGCTGCTTTGACCTCGCGGGTGCGTCGCTTGGCCAACTGCCCGCCGGCCATGATGGCATGGCCAATGTCGCCGTTGGTGGTGGAGACGAATTTCACCTTGTGCCCCAGCTTGGCCCACATGGCGGCGACCCCGCCGGCCTTGAGCTCGCAGTCGTCGGGATGCGCGCCGAAGACCATAATGCGTAGTCTGCCGTCGTCGGCATTGGCCCCGGAGGTAAACAGGCTGCAGAGGATTGCCGCCGCCAAAAGCGTAAGGTGGTTTCGGGTGATGTTATTTTTTTTCATGGGCGTGATTTTTAATAATCGTTTGACCTGTTGGACGTGGTGGGAGCTTGCGTTTCGCCGGGCTTGGCCGCAATCAAAAAAGGACAAGCGCGCTACGTGCTCGCAATAGGGTGGACAGAAGCCGGGATTGGGCTAATGTTGCCAAAGCAGCATGCTTTCCATTTTGAAACAATTATGTCGGTCGGTTCGGGCTCCAGGCCCGGTGCTGGCGGTTGGTTTATGCGTTGTGCTTCTGCCCGAGATGGCTGGGGAGGATTGGCCGGTTTTTCAGCATGACAATTATCGGAGCGCCAATTCCACGGAAGATCTCCAGGTGGAGTTGCTCGAGCCGGCCTGGATTTGGCAGTCTCCGCAGCCGCCCCAGCCCGCCTGGTCGGGTCCGGCGAAGTGGGACGCGTACGCCGGCATACGCGGCCTGCGGTCGATGAGGAATTACGATCCGGTCTTTCACGTTGTCTCAGCCTCGGGCCGCGTGTTCTTTGGCTCGACGGTGGATGACTCGGTGCGGTGCCTTGATGCGCTCACCGGCGAAACGCGATGGATTCACCACACCGACGGGCCGGTGCGAATTGCGCCCACGTTTCACAACAACCGCATTTACTTTGGTTCTGATGACGGGATGGTCCGCTGCGTGGATGCGGATAGGGGAACACTGATTTGGTCTTTTCGGCCCAAGCCGCTTGATCGGCTGATCCTGAACAACGGCCGGCTGATTCCGTTTTGGCCGATCCGGACCGGTGTCCTCGTGCGGGATGGCACTGCCTATTTTGCCGCGAGCCTTTTGCCATGGAAGGAATCGTACCTGTGCGCGGTGGATGCCGATACGGGCAAGGCGGCCGGCGAGGGGCATTTCGTCAAGCGGATTGACAGCGTGAGTTTCGAGGGCGCGTTGCTGGCGTCCGACGATCATCTGGTTGCGCCGCAGGGCAGGGTGTCGCCGCTGATTTATCAGCGGACCAGCGGGAAACTCCTGGGCGGGCTCAAGGGCGGCGGTGGGTGTTTCGTGATGCTGACGCCGGACGCAGGAATTTTGCACGGGCCCGGCAATAAGACCGGATGGATCACCGACAGTAAGCAAAGCGACCGGAGTACCTACGCGACCTACAAGGACGGGAACGCGATGGTGGTCGATGGCAACACTGCCTATCTGCTGACGGATACCGGGCTCTCGGCAATGGATCGTTCCAGCAAGCAGGCCAAGTGGACCATCGATTGTGAGTTTCCGCACAGCTTGGTCAAAGCGGGTAGGACGCTCTACACCGGCGGGATGGACGAGTTGGCTGCGTTTGATTCCGCGAGCGGGAAATTGGTTTGGCAAACACCCCTCGCTGGGCGCGCACACGGCTTGGCCGTTTCGAATGGCGCCCTGTATGCGAGCACGGATCAGGGTGGCGTTTATTGTTTCCGGCCCACTGCTGACAAGCCGTACGCAGCACTTGGCCAAGCGGGTGATGAGCCAGACAGAGAGCTTACCCCCTTCAGGGCGATCGACTCGTTGAGTGACAAAACGATCGTCAGTCGGTGGGTGTTTCAGGACGGAGCAAGGGAAGGGAAAACCGTTCGCAACCAGGCAGGAGGCCAGGCGGCGAAGTTGATCGGCGCCGCCAAGTTGAAGCGTGTCGGTGACAGACAAGCGCTTAAGCTGGACGGCTCAACCAGCGCACTCATCACGGGTGACCTCTCCAATGCCGGCTTACCCAAGGAAAAGTTTTCGGTCGAGGCGTGGGTGCGGGTGGACGCGCCGCACGCGTGGGGCGGCATCGTCGGGGCCATACAGGACAACGGCTCATATGAAAAAGGTTGGATGCTGGGATTCGTCAACAACCGCTTCAGCTTTGCGCTGAACGGCAAGGGTGGGGATGACCGGTTAAACTACATGAGTGCCGACCACGATTTCATTCTTGAGCAGTGGTATCATCTCGCCGCGACTTACGATGGCGCCACGATGCAACTCCACGTCAACGGCAAAGTCGCAGCGACGTCCGCTGCACAGAGTGGTGCCGTGCAGTATCCGCCCAACGCCTTTTATGAGATCGGCGCGTACCACGATGACGATGAGCAGTTTTTCACCAAGGGGATGGTGCATGAGATTCGCGTTTACCACCGCATTCTGGCTACGGACGAAATTAAGGCCCACGCA
>DASCOW010000164.1:0-6905 GCA_036012205.1 Verrucomicrobiota bacterium | reverse complement strand
GGTTTGTCAATTGGCTTTATGCGGCTTAGGCTGGGCCTGCCGCCACTCTTCCCGACTCACTTTTTTTGGCGACTGTATGTGAACAAACGCCCCCTTTTTGTTGCCGGCGACGATGTCTGGCCAGCCGTCGGCGTTCATGTCGGCAGCCATCACCTGGGTGCCGATGCCTGAGTCGCTGTCGATCAAGTGCGGCACCCAGTTCACGCCGTTTTTTTTTGTGCGTCGCAACTCGAACCAGTACAGCACGGCTGCTGCGTTCGGCTCGGCGTCGCCCCGCGGGCCGTGCGCCCAGAACCGCTTGCCGGTCACGATGTCGAGCAGACCGTCGCGGTTCATGTCCACTAGATCGATCGCGTGCAATTGACTGAACTTCACACCGTACCGGTTCTCCTCCGGCTTAGCGTTCATGAACGTGTGTGCGACAAACGTGATGCCGCTGTCCTTCGGCTGGTTTTCGTACCAGCATAGGCCATAGCCGTGCGCGGCGAGCGAGGTGATCACGTCGTTGTCGCCGTCGCCGTCCACATCGTAGGCGTACATCTGCGCACCGCCGCCGGGCGAAAACAGGAACGCATGAAACGTCCACTGCGGATCGTCGTCCAGTGACGCCGGCTGCTCCCACCACCCGTTTTTCTCCATAATATCACGGCGGCCGTCGCCGTTCACGTCGCCCACGCCCATGCCGTGCGTGAAACGCTGCCAACTGCCCTTGGGCGTGACGCGGTGAACCGCCCACGGCTGATCGGGATGATGCCAGTTCGGCTCGGCGTAAATGAAGTAACCCTCCGAGTTGCAGACGATCTCCGGCTTACCGTCGCCGGTGATGTCGGTGAAGTGAGGAGACTCGTTGTCGGTGATGGCCAGTGCGATGTGTTTCTTCCAGTGGCCCGGTTTGCCCTTTGGGTTTTCGTACCACGGCGACTCCGCACCGGGAAAGCCCAACACCAGCACGTCGTCCCACTCGTCGCCGTTGAAGTCGTGAATGAAGGTTAAAAAATTTCGCGAATAGGCGTTGCGCCCGCTGAGCGCGCCGGCGAAACCGGGCACGGTGGTTTCCTTGCCGTCAGCGCCCTTGAGCTTGAACGACTCGGTGGCGGGGTAAAATTCGTTGCGTTGTTTGTAGTCCGGCCCGGCGTACCAATACGGGCCGACAACGAGATCGGCGTGGCCGTCTCGGTTAAAATCCCCGGCGGCACCGCCCTCGGCCCAAAAGTGCGGGGTGACATGGTGCTTGGTCCAGGTGTGCGTGTGAAAATCCTTCGCTTGGCCATGTGCGGTGCCCAAGGCAAGCCCGACGACAACATAAAGAGAGTGGCGCATGCGGTATTCTTGGCACCGCAACTCGGCCCGGTCAAGCGGCGCGGGGCACATCTCACTCGCCGCGCTTGGCCAACTCCGTTATGCTGACGGCCGATGATTGGACGCTACACCCGTCCCGAGATGCGGGACATCTGGACTGAACAGCGAAAACTCGAGATCTGGTTGGAGGTCGAACTGCTTGCCGCAGAGGCGCTCTGCTGCGGGGGGCTCGTGCCCAAGTCGCACCTCAAACAGATGAAGGCCAAGGCGGCATTCAGCATCACGCGCTGTCGCGAACTCGAGCGCACACTCAACCACGACGTCATCGCGTTCACCACCAACGTCGGGGAGAACATCGGCAAACCGGCGAGTCGCTGGCTGCACTTTGGGCTGACGAGCAGCGACATCATCGACACCGCGTTTGCCGTGCAGATGAGTGAGTCGGTCAAGATTCTCATCGCCGACGTGAAACGCCTGCGCAAAGTCATTGCCGCCAAGGCGCGCCGGCACAAGTTCACCCCGATGATCGGACGCAGCCACGGCATCAACGCCGAACCGACGACATTCGGTCTCAAGATGGCGCTGATGTACGACGAGTTTGGCCGTGCGCTCGAACGGCTCGAGACCCTCAAGCCGCGCGTCGCTATCGGCAAGCTCTCCGGCGCCGTCGGCACCAACGCCCACCTCTCGCCAAAAGTCGAGTCGTTCGTCTGTCGAAAGCTTGGCCTCAAGCCGGCCCCGATCGCGACACAGGTCGTGCAGCGCGACATTCACGCCGAGTTCATGACCACCGTGGCGCTCGTTGGCGCAAGCATTGAGCGGTGGGCGACGGAGTTCCGGCACCTTCAGCGCACCGAGGTGCTCGAGGCCGAGGAGTTTTTTGCCAAGGGCCAAAAAGGCTCCAGCGCCATGCCGCACAAGCGCAACCCGATCACCGGCGAACGCCTCACCGGCCTGGCCCGCGTGCTGCGCGGCAACGCCGTTGCTGCGCTCGAAAATGTTGCCCTGTGGCATGAGCGCGATATCAGCCACAGCTCTGTCGAGCGCGTCATCTTCCCCGACTCCTGCACGCTGCTCAACTACATGCTCCACAAGCTTACCGACCTCACCAAGGGGCTGATCGTGTACCCCAAGAACATGGCCAAGAATCTCGGCCAATCGCTCGGCATGTGGAACTCGCAGTCGGTGCTGCTCGCCCTCATCCGCAAGGGCCTCACCCGCGAGGAATCGTACGCACTCGTTCAGCACAACGCCATGGAGACGTGGAAAACCAAGCACGCCGGACGCGACGACGCCGATTTTCTCAAGCAACTGCTCTCAGATCCCGAGGTTGCTAAGCATTTCAAAAAAAGCGAACTCGAGGACATCTGCTCCACCGATTTCCACTACAAACACATCGAATCGCGATTCAAAAAACTGGGGCTGTGAATCAAGCCCTCAATAACAAGACTATCGTCATCGTCGGCGGGACGACCGGGCTGGGTTTGGCCGCGGCTAAGGCGTTTGTCGGCGAGGGGGCGCGGGTGGTCGTAGTGGGGCGAAACGCCGACAGCGTGGCCAAGGCGGAATCGGCGCTTGGCCAAGCGGCTCGCGGCTTGGCCGGCGATGCGACGGATCCGCAGAGCACGCCCAATGCAATAAACTTGGCCAAGCGGGAATTCGGCGAATTCGACGGACTTTACCACGTTGCCGGCGGCAGCGGCCGAGCAATGGGCGACGGGCCGCTGCACGAGGTCAGCGACGACGGTTGGCAGCAGACGATCGACCTTAATCTCACCTCGGTTTTCAACTCGAACCGCGCTGCCATGCGGGAGCTGGCCGCGATTGGCCAAGGCGGCGTGATTCTCAACATGAGCTCCGTTCTGGCCGACTCCCCCGCTCCGAGATATTTCGCGACACATGCCTATGCGGCGGCCAAAGCCGGGATCGTCGGCCTCACGAAGGCGGCGGCGGCGCACTACGCCAAACAAAACATTCGCGTGAACGCCATCGCGCCGGCACTGGTCAACACGCCGATGTCCGGCCGCGCGCAATCGAACGACGAAATCATGAGCTTCATCAAACAGAAGCAACCGCTGGATGGCGGCCGAATCGGCGTGCCGGAGGATATGGACGGTGCGGCGGTTTTCCTGATGTCCGACGCTGCCAGTTTCATCACCGGCCAAGTGCTGACGGTCGACGGCGGCTGGAGCGTCAGCGAGGGAATCGAATGAGCTACACGATCGGGATCGACCTCGGCGGCTCATGCGTCAAGGCAGTCGTTGTCACGCCCGACGGCGCAACATTAACCAAGCACAACCTGCCCTTCGACGCTGAGGCGGACATGGAGTGGGCCAATAGCCTCCGCAAACTCGTTCAATCAATCGAGGAGGAACAGGGCGGCAAGCCGGAAAACATGGGTTTTTCGGCCCCGGGTCTGGCGGCGCCGGATGGCAGTTGTATCACGCACATGCCGGTACGGCTTGAAGGATTGGTTGGCTTGAATTGGCAAAAGTTTTTTGGTTTCGACAATGCGATTCCGGTGTTGAACGACGGCCACGCAGCGCTTCTGGGCGAAGCTTGGCTTGGTGCGGCACAGGGCTTCCAGACTGTCATCCTTCTGACGCTCGGCACCGGCGTGGGTGGCGCGGCACTCGTTAATGGAAAACTACTGCTTGGCCGCACCGGCAAAGCCGGCCACTTTGCCCACACCAGCCTTGGCCCAGACGGCCCAACGGACGATTGCGGATGCCCGAACAGCCTCGAGTTGGCCATCGGCAACTGCACCATTCCGAAGCGATCCAATGGTCGATTCACTCACACGTGGGAGATGATGGAGGCAATCGAGAATGGTGACACCGAAGCACAAAAAACCTGGCTTAAGTCTGTAAAGAATTTGGCCACGGCAATCTGTTCCTTCTCCAACATTCTCGATCCGGAAGCCGTTATCATCGGCGGTGGAATCTCCAAGGCTGGCGACCGACTTTTTGTCCCGCTGCGCGATTACCTCGACCCGCTGCTCTGGAAAACGGATAACTACGAACTGAAACTGCTCCCCGCTCATCTGGGCGAACTCGCCGGTGCCTACGGCGCTGCTGCCAACACTCTGAATGCCATCGCCTGAACGACGCCATCATCGGTCGAAGTGTCGCTATTACACTTGATTTATCTTCACGTATCGCGCACGGTTTTGCCGAACCCGGCTGGGGCCACGTTGGCTAATGAACAGGTTTTTCGCATGCATGCGCAGCGGCAGATACATGATTGCCGCCGCGTTGCTGTCGCTTGGCCCGACGTCTGCCCTGGGAGGAGAATACCCCGCCAAACCTGAAACAGGTCTGTTTGACTACTGGTCACTCAAGCCGCTCACCAACAACGCACCACCGGCGCCTGATCAGGCGGATCGCGGCTGGGCACGAAACCCGATCGACCATTTCATCACCGCCAAGCTGGCCGAAAAGGGGCTCACTCACTCCGACCAAGCCAAACGTCGGACGTTGATTCGCCGCGTGTACTTCGATCTGCACGGCCTGCCGCCGACCCCAGACAAGATCCGAGCCTTCGAGGTGGATCCCGATCCGTTGGCGTACGAAAAGCTCGTCGACCAACTCCTCGCCTCACCGCGCTACGGAGAACGATGGGCGCGCCACTGGCTCGACGTCGTCCACTACGGCGATACACACGGCTACGACAAGGACAAGCCGAGGCCCAACGCCTGGCCTTACCGCGACTATGTCATCCGCGCATTCAACAACGACAAACCGTACGGCAGATTTGTGCGCGAGCAAGTGGCCGGCGACGCGATTTACCCGGACACACGCGACGGCATCGAGGCGACCGGTTTCATAGCGGCCGGCCCATGGGATTTCATCGGTCACGCCGAGGTGGCGGAGACCAAGCTTGACGGTCGGATTGCCCGCAACATTGACCGCGACGACATGGTGAAGAACACAATGAACACTTTCACCAGTACCACCGTCCAATGCGCCCGTTGCCACGATCACAAGTTCGACGCGGTCAACATGACCGACTACTACCGCATGCAGTCCGTGTTCGCCGCACTCGACCGCGCCGACCGCGAGTACCATCCCGATTCAGCCCTCTCCAGGCAACACGCCGCGCTCACGGCCAAGGTCGCCCAGCACAAGGCCGAACTCAAGGCCATCAAGGGCGAAATCAAAAACAAGGGAGGTGAAAAACTGGCCGCACTTGTCAAGCAACTCGAGATCCTCCGGAAGCGGTCTGAAACCAAGAACCATCCCGAGTACGGCTACCACAGCCAAATCAGCGCAACGCAGAACGTGACCAAGTGGGCGCAGGTAGATCTTGGCCAAGAGCAGTTCATCGAACAGGTTGTCATCATCCCCACGAGTGACAACTTCAACAATATCGGCGACGGCTTCGGTTTTCCCGTGCGTTACAAAATCGAGGCGTCAAACGATGCTGCATTCGGAAACGGTGTCACAGTCGTTGCCGACAAAACTGAAACTGACGAACCGAACCCCGGCATCACGCCGCAACAGTTTGCCACGGAACAAGTCAAGGCGCGCTTCATCCGCATCACCGCCACCAAACTGGCCAAGCGAAGTGGCGACTTTAATTTCGCCGCTGCCGAACTCCGTGCGCTCGCCGCCAACGGCGACAACCTTGCCAGAGGCAAAACAGTCACAGCACTCGACTCGATCGAGGCTCCGGTGCGTTGGCAAAAAAGCAATTTGACCGATGGCCTTTATCCCGCCCAACAGGCTGATCCCTCCGGTCCAGATACGATCGAAACCGTTGAAGCCAAGCGGGATGAGTTGATAAAATCAATTCTCAAGCCTGAAACTGTAGCCAAGCGGCAAATGGCGCGGGCCGGCTTGGCCAAGACCGAGGGGGCACTCAAAAAACTGCCCGCCCCGATGCGGGTATATGCTGGTACTGTCCACAAGGGCAGCGGCAATTTCCGTGGCACCGGCAACGAAAACGGCAAACCACGAGTTATCCACCTGCTTCGCCGAGGCGACATTGAGCAGCCCAAACAGGTCGTCCTCCCCGGCACAATGCGCTTGGCCAAGCGGGACAAAGGCACCCTCGAACTGCCCGATACACACAGCGAGAGTGAACGGCGGGTCGCGCTGGCGCGTTGGCTGACTCAAAAAGATCATCCGCTCACATGGCGCTCGATCGTCAACCGTGTTTGGCAGTACCACTTCGGCGCGGGTATCGTCGCCACACCGAACGACTTCGGCCGTATGGGCGACAAGCCCACCCACCCCGAGTTGCTCGACTGGCTCGCCGTGGAGTTCCGCAACAGCGGGCAGTCGATCAAGCAACTGCACCGGCTCATTCTCACCAGCGCCACCTACCGGCAATCATCCCGGTCTGCCAACAAGCACGTGAAGATAGACAGCCAAAACCGTTATCTCTGGCGCATGAATCGGCGGCAACTCGAAGCCGAAGCCATCCGTGACACTGTCCTCATGCTGGCAGGCAAAATGAACAACCAGATGTACGGCCCCGGCTTTCGCGACTTTGTGCTTGAGCACCCAGAACATTCGCCTCACTACGAGTACCATAAACATGATCCCGAGGATGTGAAGGTTCACCGACGCTCGGTGTACCGTTTTCTGGTTCGCTCGCAGCAG
>DASCOW010000163.1:0-1782 GCA_036012205.1 Verrucomicrobiota bacterium | reverse complement strand
GGTAGGAATCCACACTGGACATCAAGGCCGCAAAGAACGCGGCGAAGACCAGTCCTCCCAAGCCGGGAGGCAACAACTCCCGGACCAGTTTGGGAACCGCTTCGTCTGGCTTTTCCAACTCAGGATACAGGGCAAGAGCAGCCAAACCGGGCAGCAAAACGAGCACAGGAATCAACAGCTTTAGAAATGCTGCCAAGAGCATCGACGCCTTGGCATCCCATTCGGAGCGCGCGCCGAGCACCCGCTGAATGACCGCTTGGTTGCTGGAAAAATAGGCCGTGGACAGGACGATCGCCAAGCCCATCAGCATCCCGGACCAGGGGTAAGGCGTATCGACCTGACTCGATATCAGCAGGTTAAAATGCTGCTCAAACTGCGGACCCATGTTGGATATGGTTTGCACCATGTTCGACCATCCCCCTATCTCCCAAAGACTCAACCCCAGCAACGCGCCTGCACCGATGAACATAATCACCATCTGCATGGCATCGGTCACCACCACCGCGGCCAGGCCGCCGAGGATGGTGTAAATCCCGACCACAAAAACAGTCAGCCAGATCGCCGCCTGGCTGGGCATGCCGAGCACCGTGTTCAGGAACACCGCCGAGGTCCACAGCATGACAGCCAGCATGGACAACAGGAATCCCAGCCAGATGACGGCCTGAAAAAAACGAACCGCCGGACCGTACCGTCTCCCGAGAAATTCCGGCAGCGTGCACACGCCGCTGCGCCAGTAAAACGGGACAAACACGAACGCAACGATCACCATCGCCGGCACGGAACCGAGCCAGTCGAAGTTGGCCTGCGCCAAGCCGTATTTGTAGGCGGCTCCCGCACCAGAAACCATGTCGATCGCGCCGATGTCACTGACAACGACCGACATGCCGATGGCCCAAAACGGAAGCGACTTGCCGGCCAGAATAAAATCGCCAGACGACTTGACGTAACGACTGAACACGTACCCCAGCGTCAGCACCGCCACGAGGTAGGCAGCGATGATGACGGTATCGATCGGTGTTAATATACTCTGCGCGGCTTCCATTTCAGGGGCTAAAGATGCGGGTTATTTTGTTTGTACTCAGTAATAATTGCTGCGTTTCGTTGATCATTGTTGGCGTTACTGCTTTGGTACAAGTCCGGTGGCGTGCCGGCGGCATATAACATCTCGGTGGCACGGCATGCAATCATTTGCATGATTAAACAGCCAGTAACCGACGAGGTGGCGCCCACGGACAGGTCGCTCCCCGGCAACGGCACGCAGGCATCCCCTTCCACACCGCAATTGTCGATCACCAGATCCGCCACGTCGCCAAGCCGCTTACCGCTGGGATGCCGGGAGGCCCACTTGGTACCATGCGCGGCGTTAAGCAGGGCGATCGTCCTCACGGAACGCCCTTTAGCCGCCATGGACAACTCGACCGGACAGGCATTGCGGCCGGAGTTCGACGCGACGACCAACACGTCACCACTGCTCATCGGGTACTGTTGGAGCAACTTCCGGACAATTTCGGAATCTCTCTCCGCTTGAGTGGACGCTGACGCGCTCTCATGCAGCATGAGCTGCGGCTGCAGCATTGGGACGATACTCGCCAATCCGCCAGCCCGATAAAAAAGTTCCTCAGCCAGCATGTGCGAGTGGCCTGTGTCAAAGATATAAACCAAGCGACCGGCGCTGATGGCCTCGGCGAACCAACCGGCCGCAGTCTCGACGCTGGCCACCTGGGAATTGCCCAGAGCCTCGATCTGCCCCTTGACCGTCTGAAGATATTTCTCGGCTAATGT
>DASCOW010000162.1:0-5531 GCA_036012205.1 Verrucomicrobiota bacterium | reverse complement strand
CCAAAAACTGTTCCAGAATTGTTCCAGAAAAAAGTACTGTTTTTGCCCTTTCCTGATATCGGACAAAACTGTTCCAGAACTGTTCCAGAATTCCTCTGTATTTAGGATTAAAGTGCTGGCAGTCAGGATGTTATGCCTGTTTCCGGTAAAAAGGGTAACGTATCCCAGTGATTCTGGCGCAAGGGCTACGAGACTGTACACGGTCTGGATCGATTCAAGTTCACCCCCTTTCGGGAATTTTGGTAGACGACATCACCGATGCTCAGTCGGTCTTCATCGAGGATACATGCATAAATACATTGAAAATATAAAACCTTCAAGATACCGTTCCTCACGTATAGTCTAGGCGTCATGAATGTGAATTGTAACCAGTGCGGGCATATGTTTGAGGCGCCAGATGAGAGGATCGGGGGAGTCGCCGATTGCCCGGATTGTAATAATTCAGTTTCAGTGACTATTTCTTCGCGAATCAGAGTGGATTCAAGTGATATTGGATTAGAAGAGGGGAGTCAGCGGGCAGGGTCGGATGCGGAAAGAAACGAGCAGAAGAGCCAAAGCGACGATTCAATGCCTCAGAGTCAGGAAGGTGATTTTGAGAAAGGTCCTGAAGATTCGAACTTGGTCAAGGTCAACTGTCCGAGTTGCGCTGTGTATTTGGATGTGTCAGCTGAGTTGATGGGTAACGAAATTGAATGCCCTTCATGCAGATCAAATTTTTTTCTTCCTGATCCTTCGGATACTGATGAGGAGTTGATAGTTGATGAGCTTCCGTCTTATCCGCAATGCAATCGTCATGCGGAGGTTCCAGCGGTAATGGAGTGTACCCGTTGCGGTAAAAAGCTGTGCATGGAATGTGTGGTAAAGCCTGGCAAGATTCACTTTTGTTATTCTTGTAAGTCCCGTTGTGTTTTCTTGGGGGATGTTGAGCTTCCTTCATTGAGGTTTCATACTTTCTGGCCACTTTTGCGTGTCTCTTTTTTTCCGGGAGGAGGAGGCTTTGTCATCATAGCCATAGCATCCTTGATTTCAACTATTCTAGGTTTTGTCGTTATTTCCAACCTTTGGGAAATTTTTTCTCAATTAATGCTAGTTTCGAATGTTGCCGGAGAGCTTGGATTTATAGTAAGGCCAGGTCCGATTAGTAAATTGGTCGCCCTAATTGGAATGTCTCCTGGTTTTATCATTATCGTTCTATTTGGTGGATATTGTTTTACCTATGCGAAATGGATAACACTAGAGGCAGCTAATGGAAATGAAGTGCTTCCACAGTGGCCAAGTCTAGAATCTATCTATGAGGAAACTTTAGGTGCTTTTTTTCAGTTAGCGCCACTGGTTGTATTGTGTTACGGACTTCCATTTGGCTTGATATCGGTGTTACCGATTCCAGTTTCAGCAACACCTTGGTTACCGTTATTTGTTTTGACTGTAGGTGGACTCTTCATGCCGTTTCTGATACTTTGTGTATCACTTTTTGGAAGCATGCAAGGGATTAAAATCGCTTTTGTGCAACAGGCATTGGGAGTTTTTCTCGGACAATATGTTTTCGTTTGTTCCGTTTTTACTGTGTTGAGTGCCATTATGTTTGTGGCTTTTGTTTTTTTGGTTCAAACGGTGGATTCTGCCGGGAATGCAGTGTATTTCGCGGTTCCCTTTGTTGCCTTTGTGGTTCTTTATTCTGTAACCGTCACCATGCGAATGTTAGGTTATCTATACTATGCTAACCGAGCTCAGCTTAAATGGCTTGCATTGGATTAGGGGTTTGTAGCGACTGCTCTTGTTTCCTTTTCACCGGGAAAAAAAACAATGATTTCCTAAGGAATTCGTCGGTTCGAGGATTTAGTTTAAAGTTATCAACTCTTTCCGGTATTCGCTGACAGTTGTTTATCGATGGCTTGGCTTTATGTGCTGCAACCGCAATGAACTGAGTTGGTTATGCGATGAAAAAGGTGATTTTATAGAAAAGTGCTGCTCCAGCGCTGGCCAGCTAGGAGGGTGTGGTGCGCTTGCTCAAGCGCTTGGCAGGTGGTTTCGAATTCCTCCGGACTCTCGGTGTTGAACTCGAACATGTCGAAGTGGCACGGAATGACCGTGCGCGCGCTGATGGCCTTGGCCAAATTTGCCGCCTCGCGGCCCCAGAGGTTGCCGGCGACACGGCGCTCGGTGCGGCGGCCGTTGATCGGCAGCAGCGCGACATCGATTTTCCACTGCCGCAGGTTAGCCTCCATCCCATCGTACGGGATGGTGTCGCCGCTGTGGTAAATCGTCCACGGGCCAAGCTCAGCCACGTAGCCAACGAATTGATGGCGGCCGAGGTCATCCTTGGCCAGTTCTTCGTGTGCGGCGGGAACGGCATGTAACTCGAACGGGCCAAGTGCGATTGAGTGCCCGGCATCGATGGCCTCAAGTTGGTCGGGGTCGACGGCCAGGCGCTTGGCGGCGAATGCACGGTTGGCTGCCGGCACGAGCAGTTGCATCATCGGGTTGGCCTGCATGAGGGCGACCAGTGTTTCGCTGTCAAGATGGTCTGTGTGATTGTGGCTAGAGGTGGTTAGGTTGATGAAGTCCAGCGCGTCCGGCGAAACAACCAACTCGGTCATGCGTGTGTGGGGCTTGACGGTGGCGGCGTACTTGCGCGTGAGCGAGTCGGAGAGGTATGGGTCGAACAGCAGATGGCGGCCTCGCCATTGGACGAGAAACCCGCTTTGGCCAAGCCACCAGATGTGTAGTTCATCCCGCAGGCTGGCAGCATCGCGTACATCGGCGAGAAAGGCTTCGCCCTGAAGTACAGGCTGGATCATGTGGCGCCGAGTTTCCTGCGGACGAGCGCAACGCCCTCGACCATGTTCTGTAGCTTTTGCCTGGCAGCCCAGCGGGCGGTCTGGCTGAGACCGCAGTCGGGCGCAAAGGAGAGTTGATCGGGCGAAGCGAACTCGAGACAGCGGTGCACGCGTTTGGCGACGTCCTCAACGGTCTCGATGTAGTAGCTCTTCACGTCGATGATGCCGACGGCGACGTCCCTGTGTTTGGCGATTTCGCCGATGAGTTCCAGTTCGGCAAACTCACGGCTGGCCATCTCGAGGTGCAGTTCGTCCACGTTGAATTCGAGGAAGTCGGGGAACATCGGGGCGTACTGGCGCAGGCCAACTGCGTGTCCCTTGTAGTTACCGAAGCAAAGATGGGTGGACAGTCGGCACTTGCCGGCAACCGACTCAACGGTGCGGTTGAAAATATCGACGAATCTCTTCGTGTCCTCCTTATGCGCGTAGCAACTCATCGACGGTTCGTCGATGGTAATCTCCGTGCAGCCTGTGGTGACGAGATTCTCCATTTCGCGGGCGACGATCGGAATCAGTTCCTCGGTGATGGCCCATCGGTCTGGGTAGCGGCGATTTGGCAGTAGACGTCCAGCGAGCGTGTACGGACCAGGGACGCTGGCTTTTAATGTGGCGTTACCTTTGGCCAAGCGCTGGAGGCGTTTAAAATCATCAACTGTCCCCAGCCCCTTTGGGGCCTCAAACGGCCAACTGATTTTATGTTTGCCGCGCTGGTCGTGCGCTGGCGGACCGAAACGGCGCGGCGGCGCACTCTCGAGATCGATGCCCTCGAGGTAGCCGTAGAACGATAGGTTGAAGTCAAGTCGGGTTTGTTCGCCGTCAGTGATCACGTCGAGCCCAGCACTGTTTTGGTCGTGCATCGCTGCGGTCACGGCATCGTCGATCATCTCCTCGCGGTCGGCGTCGCCGAATTCCTCGAGGTTTTGGCAGGCGAACTCGAGCCATCCGGGGAAGGGGTAGCTGCCGATGACGGTCGTGCGCAGCGGTTGCTCTTTCATGCGAAAGGGATTGAAGCAGCGCTTGGCCGTGACTTCAAGCTTGGCGCTTGGCCAGCGCTTTCAGTCGCCAAGTTTCTCGTATAGTTTGGCCAAGCGACGGGCATGCTCGTCGTAGGCGGCCTCGAACAGTTCGGTCGCGCGTTTGTTACCGACGAGGGCCCCGGCGGTGAGTACCGTGGGCGGTTGGTCGGCCCTGGCTAGGCGGCCGGCCACTTCTGCCTTGAGGGCGTTCACGATCATGCAGCCGCCGACGGTAGAGCCGGGCGACACAGGCATATCCATGCCGTCGATCGTGGTCATCGCGTCTCCGACCGGTGCGCCAGTATCGAGGATGAGGTCGGCAAAGTCCTGCAGTTTCTTACCAGACTCATGCCTGCTGTCGCTAGCCTCGGAATGCTGCCGGCTAATCAGCGCAACAACCTTGACGCTTCGTTGCTGGAATTCCTGCGCAATCTCGATTGGGACGACATTGCAGCCGCTGGAAGAGGCGACGAGCGCTGAGTCGTCCGGCGATAAATCGTAGTTGCGTAAAATACGCTTGGCCAAGCCAGGGGTGTTTTCAAGGAACATCGCCTGCCGTTGACCGTTGGCGCCGACGACTTGGTTGTGAAATGTGAGCGACAACTCCACGATCGGGTTGAAGCCGGGGAACGAACCGTAGCGCGGCCATATTTCCTCAACCATGATGCGGCTGTGGCCGGAGCCGAAGAGGTGTACCATTCGGCCTGCGAGTATTGTTCCGGCGAACCAATCAGCAGCCTTGTGAATGGCGTCCGTCTGGCCAAGCGCATGATCTGCCAGTTTGCGGCATTTCTCGAGGTAGTCGGCGCTTGGTGTCATCGGTTAACCGGAGTAGCCGTTTGGGTGGGTCGAGTGCCAGCGCCAGGCCGAGTCCACGATCTGCTCGATGGTGGCGTAGCGCGGTTTCCAGCCAAGCTCGTCGATGGCCTTTTGCGATCCAGCGATGAGGCGGGCGGGATCGCCGGGGCGGCGCGGTTCCTCAACAGCGGGGATCGGTTTGCCGCTGACCTGCCTGCAGGTTTCGATTACTTCTCGGACAGAATAGCCCTCGCCGTTACCGAGATTGTAAAAGCCGCATTTGCCAGGTTCGAGTGCGAGCATATGTGCCTGGGCGAGGTCGACGATGTGGATGTAGTCGCGAATGCACGTGCCGTCCGGGGTGGGATAGTCGGTGCCAAAAATTCGACACTCCTCCTTTTGGCCAAGCGCGACCCGAAGCACCCTGGGGATGAGGTGCGTCTCGACTCGCCGCTGCTCGCCAAGATTCTCACTGCAACCGGCGGCGTTGAAGTAGCGGAACGCGAGGAACTCCATCCCGTGCAGTTCGTGGTACCATTTTAGGATCGTCTCAAACATCAGCTTGCTTTCGCCGTACGGGTTGATTGGCTTCTGCAGTTCTTGCTCGGTGATCGGCACGGTGTCCGGCATGCCGTAGGTGGCGGCGGTAGAACTGAAGACGAACTTTTTCACGCCGGTCTCGACGGCAGCGTCGAGCAGGTTAATGCCATTGGTGACGTTGTTGCGGAAGTACTTTGATGGGTTGAGCATTGATTCGCCAACTTGCGCGAATGCAGCAAAGTGCATAACAGCCGCGGCTTCAGTGGAGGCAACGGCGCTGAGAGTGGCGGCACGGTCGCGTAGGCAGCCTTCGATGAATTGCGCCCGATCATCTACTGCC
>DASCOW010000161.1:0-11048 GCA_036012205.1 Verrucomicrobiota bacterium | reverse complement strand
TGTACTCAAAGCGCGTGATGCAGGCGTGAGTTTGGCCTTTTTGTGCGCCAATGCAGTCCTCTGTGTCGTGCCGATGCTGCCTTCTGCCGACGGTACGCCCAACCGCGTCATACGCCGGGAAGGCTGGTTTTTCGGGGAGCCCTCTGACGCTGATAGAGAGCGTGCAAAGAGGAGAGTGAGCAATCAGGATGGGTTCAAGCCTGTCATGGGGCCAGCTGGAGCCCAATTGATGGGAGCGCAGACGACGCCTCCGGTCATGGGAGCTGGCGATTGGACTTGCGCCCTGCCGGAGCATTGGCTCTTTGAAGGGACGGGCATGAAAAAGGGGGATTCGATCAAGGGCATCGTTGGCTGGGAGTGGCACGGTGCCCCCGCGATGAACCTGCCCGGCATGCAAGTCGTTGCTGAAGGTGAAACGCGGATCAATGGCAAGAAACCGGGCCATTACACCGCCACGATCTACGATGGTCCGAAAGGTAACATCGTATTCAATTCCGCCACCATTTGGTGGGCCAACGGGGTGTCCAGCCCACCTGGACACAAAACACCAGTAAGGCATGGGGTCGCTCAACAAGGGGTAGACGAGCGCGTCCAGAAAATCACCCACAACCTGTTTCAACGCATTATTGCCCCTCGCGATTGACGCGTTTCTTAGCCCCGATGGGGAATACACCAACAACCCGAAGCCCCGGTCCGACGCCCATGGCGTCGGATTATCGGGTATCGCTTGGCTTCACACTCATCGAGCTGTTGGTGGTGATCGCCATCATTGCCATCCTCGCTGGGTTGTTGCTGCCGGCTCTGGCCAAGGCCAAGACCAAGGCGCACGCGATTGGCTGCGTCAGCAACCAGAAACAACTCCAGGTTTGCTGGCAGATGTACACGCTGGATTTCGACGACAAGCTGGTGCTGAACGCCTCCGGGATGAACCGCTCGAGTTGGGTGGCCGGTTGGCTTCAAAACGCCCAGGACGCCACCAACGTCAACCTCATCAAGGCCCCCATCGGCAAGTTATGGAACTACAACCAGTCGCTTGGCATTTACAAGTGCCCCGCCGACCCCAGTACCGTGCGAATCATGGGCAACATCTACCCGCGCACGCGCAGTATCTCGATGAACGGCAACATGAACGGCGATGTCAACTGGTCTTCCGGCCCCAACATGCGCGCCCAGTTTTGGTGGTACAAAAAACTTGGAGAGATCACCAACCCGTCCGGCCAGTTCGTCTTCATCGATGAGCGCAAGGAGACGATTGACGACGGCTACCTGTTGGTTTTTTTGGGGACAACGCTCGGCAACCAACCGACACAGTGGGGGAACCTGCCAGCCATCTACCACAACGAGGCTGCCGGCCTCTCCTTCGCCGACGGTCATGCGGAGATCCGCAAGTGGCTGGATGCGGCCACCAAGAAACCGGGTGTCGGGGGAGTCCGACTCGCGCCACGGGACGTGCCGTGGATCCAGGAACGCGCCTCAAAATCAAAACGCCGCAGCAGATAAATCATTCGACATTTTGCCATGTATGAATTAAACGCATTTCGCCATAATTAACTTTCAAATAAATCCAAGCCTGAGTTATTCAGAATAAAACAAAACCACTCCAGAACAAAATGAAACATACAGACACACGAACCAACACAATGAGCCTTGCGCTCATCATTGCGGGCGTGGCGTTGTGGTCGCTCCTTGGCGGCACAGCGTTTGCGCAGGAACAGGTGCTCATCTTTCAGGATACCTTTGAGGTTTCAGAAACGGAAATCACCGATCTGGGCTTCGAGAACGACGAAAGGCAGAGCGGTGTGCTTGGCGCGTCCACTTATTCCGATTCTTCGGAGGATCTGACCGTTCTCAACTCGGACTGGGCTCCCGGCAAGTTGAGTCTATTCCCGGAGCCCGGCAGCGATTGGATTTCGGTTTCCCCGGATCACAACTTCACCTTCGGCAGTCCGTTCACCATCGAGTTTGAGGTTGATGCCGGCGTCGATGACGAGGACAACGCCTCGGGCGACTGGGCCGCAGTCGTATTTGGGGCCACATCGAAAAACTCGTGGGTTATCAGCGCCGATGGCTTCGGCATCCTGTTCCGCAACAACGGCGACATCCAGGTTTTCGACGGCGGCGCCAGCATCTACGGGGGCAACGGCGGGTTCGCCGACGGTATCCCGAAGGATGACCTCGAGATTCGCATCGAGGTAGAGGTGGGCAGCTTCGACGGCGCATCGCCGGCCACTATTCGCGTGTTCATCAACGGAGAGGCTGCCGTCATCACAGAGGGCGGTGCCACGGAATATGTCAAGGACGCCGGGTTCAAGGCTAACTTCATCACGCTGCTGGGCGGCGCATTTGGCGGCAATATGTGGCAGCATACGTTTGATAACTTGAAAGTCTCGGCCGCCCCCGCCATTGCCGTGTCGCCGACCCGGTTCAACGCCATCGCCGGGGACACGACGGACGACGTTACGGTCTCGGTGCCCAAGTCGCTTATCGAGGCCGGTGTGGTTGAGGTCACGGCGCAAAGCCTGACCCCGGACATTGTCGGGATTGAGGGAGCAGGGGACGATGGCAAATTGGTGTTGACCTTCGCCGACGCCGACCAGACGGATGGCACGTTCAAGCTCAACGTGGTCGGCGGCGGAGTGGGCAGGGTGCAACTCTCCAGTGAGCAGGCCGGATTTCAGGCTAGGAGCATCACGGTGATGGCGGCCAGCGGTTTCGGTGTTGAGGAGGTCGTTTTTTTAGACACCTTCGAAACCTCGTTCGAGGATTGGGACATCAACTACGAGAACGACGGCGGGCGCCAAACCGGAACAGCCGGCATTCTTAATTACGTCGAGGCGGAGGCCAGTGCAGCAGGCGGTGCTGCCGATGAGTTCACGATCGTGAATCCGGATTTTGACGAGGGCAAACTGTATATCGTTGGGCAGAATGTGTCGCCCGATTACAACTTTGTCGATGGCCCGCAGTTTGAAATCTCCTTCAAGGTGCATCCCGGTTCGAACAACGATTTTTACGACTCACCGGACTGGGCCGCTGTTGTGTTTGGCGCGACGGAGAAGAACAAGTTCGTCAATGCCTCCGACGGTTTTGGCATCCTGTTCCGCAACGACGGGCGGGTGCAAGTCTTCGACGGCACAGCGGCCATATACGGGAGTCCGGAGATCGGCACGCTGCCCGAGGGTGAACTGGATGTGAGGATCACATCCAACTCGATCAATTTTGCAGGCGCGCCAGCCACGATCCGCATGTGGATCAACGGCGAGGAATCGCCGCTCACCGGTTCGTCAATGGAGTACACCAAGCAGGGCGGTTTCCACGCGAACAATATCTCGCTGCTTGGCTACGGCACTGACCTCGAACATACGTTTGACGACTTTGAGGTGGTCGCCCATGCCTGTGTCTCGGCCACGGTGGCCAACGCCGACCTTGGTCCGAGCGACGACGCCACGCAAATCACTGTCAAGGTGCCGGCTGGCCTGATTGAGAACGGAGACGCCGTCGTCACGCTGACCAGCAGCGACCCAAGCGTAGCCATTCCCGATGACAACGCCGACGGCGCGATCGCGCTTACTTTTGCAAAGGGAGGGCCAAACACCAAGACGGTGGACTTGTCGGTGCTTGGCAGTGGCCAAGCGGTATTCACCTTGTCGGTTGACTCGGGTGTCTGCATTGGCGACCCGGTTTTCCTGACCAAGCGCTCTGCTTTCGTGGTGAATCCGAGTTTTGAAGCTCACCCGCCCGCTGCTGATTGGCCGCACTACGGCCCGATTGGCGGCTGGGCCGGCGGCAGTGGTGTCAACATCGGCGGACCGTTCAATGACAATGGCGGTACACCGGACCGTAACCAAGTGGCGTTCAGCCAGGGCTCGCGTACGGTCTCTCAGGTGCTCACTGGCCTAAATCCTGAAAAACAGTATTGGCTGCAATTCTACTACAACCGCCGCAACTGCTGCGGCGATTCCACCATCAGCCTGATCGTGGAAATCGACGGTGAGGAATTGGCTCGGCACGAGGAGTTCAATGCGGTCGGTGGAGCGAACCCTTATCTCAGCAAGACCGTTGTGTTCATCCCCGAGACCGAGACTGCAGAGTTGGTGTTCCGCGCGGAAACCGCCGGAGATGCCACGTTGATTCTGGATGCCGTTTCGGTCGTGCAGCGCGACGAGGGTAATGTCATCGTGATGAACCCCAGCTTCGAGTCCAGCGGCAGGCCGCCTTGGCCCGGTTACATCCAGCCCAAGCCGATTGCTGGCTGGGTGGGCGCCGGGAATTATGGCGTAAACTTCAACGGCCCCGGCCCATTTGCTGACAACGGCAAGGCGGAAGATCAGGATTTGGTTGCCTTTTTGCAGGGAGCCGGTTCGCTGAGCCAAATGATCTCCGGCTTGGTTCCGGGCGAAAAATACGAGGTGCGTTTCGCCTGTAACGCCCGTGGCGGCAATACGCCGACGCTTGTTGTCAAGGCCGACGACAAGGTGCTTCTTGAAGAGTCCATCGAGGCTGTCGGCGGTGCTAATGCGTTCCACGTCAAGACCGTCCAATTCACCGCGACTGCATCGGCAGTGAACTTGTCTTTCGCCCAGGCGGCTGAGGGTGACAACACGGTTGTCTTCGACAATGTCACGGTGACCGGTGCCTCCTCCACGCTGCCCTGTATCACCTCATCCGTTGGTGAGTTGAAACTGACCATTGGGCAGACTGGCACCGCCGTCGCGCTGACTATTCCCGAGGAGTTGATCGTTGAAGAGGATGCCGTTCTCACCGTGAACAGTTCCGATCCGTCAGTTGTCAAGATTACCGGCGGAACTGATGGCAGTCTCGACCTGAAGTTCGCCAGTGACGACGGTGAGTTGACTCAGTCGTTCGAAGTCGAGGCTGTGGGTCGTGGCAGTGCCACATTGGTTTTCTCGAACCAATACGGCGTCTGCTTCAACCCGGCCGGAGTGGAGGTGGTCGTGAGTGGTTCGCTGATTCAGAATCCCAGTTTCGAGGATCATCCCCCATCTGCTGCTTGGCCTCATTATGGCGCAGTTGGTGGATGGGAGGGTGGCTCTGGTGTCAACAACGCCAGCGGACCGTTTCAAGACAACGGAGTCATCCCTGATCGAGTGCAGATTGCCTTCACTCAAGGCTCTAGGAAGCTCAAGCAGCTTATAGGCGGACTCGAGGCTGGCCAGCAGTACTGGCTGCAGTTCCATTACAACGTTCGCAACTGCTGCGGCGGCTCAATGGATTTGTCCATCCAGTTTGCGGAGGAGGAGCTCGATTACATCTCCGAGATCACCGCAGTCGGTGGTGACGAGCCGTACTATTACCACCACATCGAGTTCACTCCTGAGTCATCCTCGGGCGAGTTGGTTTTTGAAACCATCGCCGCAGGGGATGCGACGTTGTTGCTCGACGGTGTCACCTTGGCCAAGCGCAGCGCGGCCGATGTGGCCATTGTCAATCCCGGCTTCGAGGCTAGCGGCACACCGGGATGGCCCGGGTACATCCAGCCTGCGCCCATGAGCGGCTGGACGGCAACCGGTAGCTATGGCGTCAACGTTTCCGGTCCGGGGCCTTTTGCCAATAACGGCATTAACCCGGAGCAGGACCGCGTCGCTTTCCTGCAGGGAGACGCCACGCTCTCGCAGTTTGTCGAGGAACTCGAGGACGGTGAGGCCTACCACCTCTCCTTCGCCTTCAACGCCCGCAGTGGCAACAGGCCCACACTCAATGTGAGCGTCAATGGCGAGACCGCACTCGAGTACGAGGTCACCCCGGTGGGCGATGCCGAGCCGTACTACGTGTACGTCTACAACTTTACCGCTGACTCGGACGTGGCCGATATCGCTTTTGCGCAGACTGCCGCTGGCGATAATACAGTCCTGCTCGACGACGTACGCCTGGTCAAGGGCAAGGGCACCGAGGTCGAGCTGCCAGATCCGGAAGAACCGGCCGAGCCGATCAGCATGGCGCTTGGCCAAGGGGCGGACTCCTCGCTCACGCTGAGTTGGGCTGTAGGCGAGACCGGCTGGGTGGTGCAGTACGCGGAGAAGGTGACCGGCCCCTGGCAGGACGCCGGCGCGGAAGCCACGGTTGAGGGCGGCAAACTGGTCATCAAGGTCACTCCCGCCAAGACCGGTTCGCGTTTCTACCGATTGGCACATCCGTAGAGGACGGCCAAGTCGAAGATTTTCACAGGCCGGGCTTTCATGCCCGGCCTGTTTTTCTCTCCCGATCTGGCGGTTTAATCCTTTGGTACTAGGCGGATGGACTTGAGGTCGAAGAGGAAACCGTCCAGTTCGGCGGCGGGCCGGATAACGGCTCGATGTTGGCCGAGCTCAAGGCGAATGGTGCCGAGACTGCTTTCTCGGTAGTCGTCCCACGTGCCGGTGCTCTCGATCGGCGTGACCAGCTCGGCGCCACCGATCCGCAGTCGAAGATGGTTGTTCGTGCTGCTGCCGTCGCGCGCCCAGTTGAGCCGCACTTCGTATTCCCCGGCTGACTTCGCGGCGAGCGTCCAGACAGCCTTGTCGTTGGGCGAGCGCCAAAAGCCAAGGTTGCCGTACTTCTCTTCGTATACAAGCGTGTCGCCGTAAATCTCCGCGGTGGCTGCAGTGAGCAGAAGGGCCCCATCATCGTCGGAACGAACGACGGCGGGTGTGTTGCCGGGCTGGCGCTTGGGTGGTGTGCCGGTGGCGTTAATGTGCGCGATCAAGTCGGCCAAATTTTGGTCGGTCAAAACCAGCTCGAGACCCTCCGGCATGAGTGAGCGTCCAAGGCTTGACAGTGTGTCGATGTTGGTGCGCAGCAGTTGCCGTTGTTGGCCGGTCAAGTCCATCAGTGTGATGCTGTTGGCGCTTTCACCGGTGATCATGCCAGCGAGTCCTGTTCCGTCCTTCGTCGTGACGGAGTAAATCACGAACTGATCCTCGACCGCCTTGTTAGGATTGAGAATCGCGGTGAGCAGTGCGCGGGGGGACTTGTCGCCAAGCGAGGCAAGGTCGGGGCCGGCGGCGTTGCCGTTTCCGGCGAGGTTGTGGCAGGCGGCACAATGCGTGCCAAACAGCGTCTCGCCATTGGCAGCCGAGCCGGCTAGGGGAGTGACCTTGGCCAGGCGCCTGGTCACGAGTTCGTCGCGTTCGGTGGCTTGGCGGCCGAGCAATTCGAGCGCTTGGCTTTGTACGTTTGCGTCCTGATGCGAGGTAAGGAACTGCCGGAACACGGGGCCGATTTCGCTGGCGGAGATTTGCTCGTCGCCGATGGCGGCGAGGAGGCTGTGAACGGAACGGGTGCTGCCGACCAGTTGCTGGAGTATCCGGTTTTTGCGTCCGGGAGAATACCCCTTCCAGTGGCGCAACAGCACCGTTGCAGACGGGTCGCGCCGGGCCAGTTCCTCCTTGGCGACCTCGAACAACTCGCTCGGCGCGCTGGGCGTGAGTTGCGCGGTGAGTAGGGCATCAAGTTCCCGGCGTGCGCTGGGCAGGCTGCACAGCAACTCGAGCGCAGTGGCCCGGTCGCCTGGTTTGGCGTTGGTGTTGCCGATCATTGCGCGAATTATTTTCTCGATATCTGCATCAACCAGTAGTTCGTCAAGTGGCAGTTTGCGTGTCCGGGCGTGGGTCAGGAGAGCGGACAATGCCTCCATGCGCCACGGTTCCAGTTCGGTTGCATTGCGGCTCAGACGGCGAAGCAGATTTTTAACATCATCGGCGTCGGCCTCGATAGCGGCCAAGCGCAGCATGGCCGTCGTCAACGCAGTGATCCCGTTGGCTTGGCGTTCGGCGAGCAGTTGATCGAGGATTTGAATGGAATGCCCGACAGCGGAGGAGGCGATGGCGGTCTGCAAATTGGGTTGCCCGGCGGAAATCCTGGCCAAGCGGCCGAGCAGTTCGCCGGCTGTGGGCGAACTCCATTCGCCAAGGGAGAAAGCGAGTTGGCGGCGAACGCGGATATCTGGATCGTCAACCAACCGGTCAAGCGCTTGGCTCAGCGCGTCGTCGGGGCCGGAGCGCAGCAGCGGTTCGCTGACACGCATGGCGTGCTCGCGGACGCCGGGGTGGCGGTCGTGCATGCCGGCAACGGCGTGTGCCGTCTGCAGTTGGCCAAGGCCGTCAAGCGTGCAGAGTGCGTGGAGCCGCGCCGTCGCGTTGGGGCTGGTTTGCAGCAGTCCGCCCAGTTGCTCGGCTGAGGATTTGTCGTTTCGCTGTACCAGCAACCTTTGGGCGGTATCGCGTTGCCAGCCGTTTGGGCTGTCGAGTGCGGCAATGAGTTGGGCGGTGGTTTTGCCGGCGAGCTTGGGAATCGGTCTTGGTTTGGCGCCGACTGGGTAGATCCGGTATAGCCGTCCGCGGTCGGATCCGGCTCGGACGTCATGGAAGCGTTCCACATCGTCGGGAATCCATTCCGGGTGCTCGAGAACAAGCCGGTAAAAATCGGCAATCCACAGGGCGCCATCCGGCCCTGTCTTGAGGGTGATCGGCCGGAACCACGAATCGCTTGAGGCGAGAAACTCCTGCCCGTCGGCGCCCTCTGGCCGGTTGCTCGTGAAGGTGATACCGCTTGGCTCAAGCAACTCGCGGCGGATTACATTGTAGGCCGGTGCGCTGATGAACAACTGGCTCTTGGACTGCCCGCCGAACAACTCGTCGCGGTACGGTGTGGGGCTGTTGGCAGCGGTGATTTGGTGGTAGGTGCCGACTCCGCTGAAGCGTTGGTGCGGTTTGCTGATGTGGTTGATCTGGCTTGAGCGGCTGTAGTTGCCAATCGGGTGCCGGGGTGAGTGCGGTACGAAGTGTGGGTTGCGGCGGAGGTAATGCTCGGGCTGCGTGTAGTGCCAGCCGAGGTTGGGATTGTTGTTGCCGAACCAGTTGCCCCAGTCATCCCGCCGGCGTCCGTATTGCGTTTGGCCGGTTTGTGTCTGGAACTCGAGCGTGCCGGGCCGGAACCGAAAGTCGCGTCCGCGAATGTTGAGCGCCAGATTGCGTCCAGGCGAAGTGACAATTCCGCCGCTGTCGCCGTTCGCTCCGTACACCCAGTTGTCGAGTCCGTATTCGAAGCCGTTCATTCGGTGCTGTTGGTTGCCTTCGCCAAAGCCGCTGAAGAGCACGCGGGTTTCGTCGGCCTTGCCGTCGCCGTTTGTGTCGCGTGCGAACAGGATGTCCGGTGTGGCGCTGATGAGGATGCCATCCTGCCACGGCATAACGCCGTTGGGGAACGAGAGGCCGTCGAGAAAAACGGTGGAGCGGTCGTAACGTGCATCGCCGCGGCTATCCTCCAGCCAGCGGACGCGTCCGCCGTGTTGGCCTTTGCCGTCGAGGCCAAGCGGGTAGTCTGCCATTTCGACCACCCACAATCGACCAGCCGTATCCCACTCAAACGCAACAGGATCAGCCACCAGCGGTTCGGCGGCCATCAGCTCGATTTTGTAGCCTGGAAGCAGTTCCATCGATCGCAACGCCTCGTCGGTTGATTTGGGCAGCGGCAGGACGCCGCGCAGCAGATCGACGTATGACCGGCGGTCAACGAGGTTGGGCAGATGAGCTGTGTCTTCGTTTTGAACCCACAGGTGTTTCGAGTGAAACCATGCGCCGTTGTTGTTGTTTTCGCCTCCTCGAACGATCATCGGGATGGCGTTCGGGTCGGTGCGCCTGCCTGATGTGACCTCGCGGGGCCAGCCGATGTTCCAGCCAGTGAGCGGCTGCGGGATGTACAGGTGCAGCGAGTAACGTTTTTCGTTGGATTGGATTATATCGAGGAAACCGTCCTCGTTAATGTCGACAAACCGCGTGCCGTTATCGCTGCCGTCCCGTCGAACGATCGTGACGCCCGGCGGGAGGTTGAATGTGGCCGGTTGCCATCGTTTGCGCGACGACGCCCACTTGAGAACGGCGCGGGTGACGGGATTGCCTACGATGATTTCGCAGATGCCGTCGTTGTCGGTGTCACGCAGGCGAACGCCGCTGTCGCGGTTGGCATCGACCGTTTTAAGCGCCTGGCCAAGCCCTCGGAGCATCGTCGTGTCTTCAATCCACGCTGTGCCGTCGAAGTGCCAGACGCTTCGCTCGTGCCCGTTGCTGATGAAGAACGAGGCGTTGCCGCTTGGTTGTAGGACACCAAACCGCGCGCCGGCTTCATGGCGCGTGCCGTCGTCGGCTATGTCGACGAGTCGCACGGGAAAGGCCGAGGTGTTCCAGCGCTTGGCCTGTGGATCCCAAATGCGGGTTTGCCGCAGGTACTCGTTGCCGATCACAGCATCCATGTAGCCGTCGTTGTTCACGTCGAGCAACCGCACACCGTTGTCCTGCCCGTTGTCGGCGCGCAGCGCTTGGCCGCCGAGCAGGTTGTCCGTGAGCCGCTGGCGGGCCTCGCGGAAACTCAAAAACTTCACCTTGCCTCCGTGCGTTGCGTCGATGTGGTCAATCCACTCGACCATTTGAGTGTTCTTCACCCAGCCGTGCGGGTGAAAGACGAAGTTGAAAACGCCCTGCTTGACGACGGTGGCATCGATGGCGGTCTTCCAGTCCGCAACTGTCACTGGGTTGCTTGAGCCGTGGAGATGTTGCGCCTCCCAGTCGCTCGGCACCATGCATGGCATCTCCCAAACGCCGCCGCCGATGGGGTATGGGTAAGGGTAGTTTTCAATCGTGACGACATACGAATCAAACGGCACATATTTTTCAAACTTGGGTTTACCATCGCGATCAGTGGTCAGACCGTGCGGCAGAGCCGGATCGGCCTGGGTGAAAATATTGAACACGGAACTGTCCATCTCAAGGAATTGGCCGGCAGGGTTGCGGTGCATCAGCAACTCGGAGAAGACGCGCGGGCTGGGTGTGTTTTGGGAATCGCAACACGGCGTTCGGAATGCGACCGGTAGATTGTTGGGGATGTGGTTCATTAGATCCACACCGCCGTGATATGTGTTGGCTGCCGCCGTGAAGTTGTTCTTGGCCAATATGGGGCAGGGATGGGTCAATGTATGCACCTCGACGCTCAACCCTTCTTTAAGCCACTGTTGCAGAATAGGATTCGATGGGGTGACGGTGTTGCAAAAGATGCTCAAG
>DASCOW010000160.1:0-3770 GCA_036012205.1 Verrucomicrobiota bacterium | reverse complement strand
CCGGCTCTTCCTCCTCCGATTCGTCGAAGGCGTGGGCGAAGTCGGGGAGGGTCATCGGTTTATTGCAGGACGGGCAATCAATCCGTTGACCGGCCAGTTCCTCCGGCACAGAGAGATGTTGCGCACAACTTGGGCAGTGGATCTTGTGTTCAGGCATAAGCCAACTCCGATTGGTGGAACAAGCTCACCCAGAGTTTATTAAATGTCAAGTATTTCTCTAAAGCATTCCTCGCTGATTCAGGAAACCGGCGGTTGCCGGCGGGGGTCGCGAAACGGCCAATCCCGCATTGCGTCGGGGCGGGCGGTGTACACTGCAGCCGGTTTGGCGGACTACGGTCAATGCGCGTTCGCGGGGGGGATGTCATAGGAGGCGCCGTCCATCAACTCAATGGCGTCCTCTAGGGATTCGACAGCTTGTTCTGGTGTGAGTGCGCCGGTGCGTTCGCAGATGGCGAGGAGATTCAGTAATTCGTCGAGCCAAAGTTTTGGAGCCGCCCATTCAGAATCGAGTTGCTGCAAACGATCCATGGCTTCGGATCTCTCGCTGCTAATGAGCAAATAAGCGATTACGTAGGCATCGACAACGATCATGCCCTGCCGTCGTCGATCCAATGACGCATTTTACCTCTGCGCCACTGAATACGATTGAGCAGCGCAGCCTGATCCTTTTTTGCATTTTCTCGCTGAGATTTGGCAGGTAGTCTCCCGGCCATGCGTTTTGGTTTCTTTGTTTCACTTGCAATTTTTGGCGTCTCTTTTTCCGCTGCGCTGGCGGCAAAGAGACCGAACATTGTCTACATCATGTCCGACGAGCTTGCGTACTACGAACTGTCGCACATGGGGAATCCGTACATCAAGACGCCCAATATCGACCGCTTTGCAGCGGAGGGCATACGATTCACGTCGGCATTGGCCGGAGCGCCGGTCTGTGCACCGCTGCGCTGCAACCTGATGACGGGTAAACACGCGGGGCACGCTTCGGTTCGTGCGAACGATGGCGGCACACCGCTGCGGGCTGGCGAACCGACGATCGCCTCCATCCTCAAGGACATCGGCTACGCGACAGGTGGCTTCGGCAAGTGGGGTTGTGGCGGGCGCGACTCGACCGGCGTACCGGAACAGCACGGGTTCGATGCGTTTTATGGCTACTACGATCAGGTGCACGCGCATTCGTTTTATCCACCATACCTCGTTCGCAACAGTGAGGAGATAAAACTCGCCGGGAATATTGGCGGCCGCTCAGGCAAAACGTACTCACATTATCTGATCATGGAGGAAGGGCTTAAGTTCATCCGCGCGAACAGGGACAATCCGTTTTTTTGTTACTTCCCAATCACACCGCCGCACGGCATGTACGACATCCCGGCAAACGATCCTGCTTGGGAACTTTACAGGGACGAAAAATGGATCGACGACCCGGAGATTGGCCGGGACGTGAAGAACTACGCCGCGATGGTGAGCATGGTGGACCACAACGTCGGCCAAGTGCTTGACCTACTGCGCGAGTTGAAACTGGAGAAGGATACAATCGTATTCTTCACCGGGGACAATGGAGGGCAGGATCGCTTCCGCAGTGAAGCACATCCTAGGGGCTTTTTCGGACCCAACGTGAACCCACGAAACGGCGCCGAGTTTCGTGGAGGCAAGGGCAACCTGTACGAGGGGGGACTGCGCATCCCGTATCTCGTCCGCTGGCCCGGAAAAATCGAGGCCGGCCAAGTAAGCGACCTCGTTTTTTATCAACCAGATGTGTTGCCAACTTTGGCTAAATTAACAGGTGCCAAAGCGCCAGATGACATCGACGGCCTCTCTTTTCTCCCCACACTGCTTGGCCAAGGGCAGCAGAAGAAGCACGACATGCTATACTGGGAATACCGGGATCAAACAGCAGTCCGCAAAGGGAACTGGAAAGCGATCAAGTCAAAAAAGAACCAGCCGTGGAGACTGTACGATCTGGCCAAGGACATTAGCGAAACAACCGATGTGGCCGCGCGGCATCCCGATCTGTTGACCAGAATGAAGACCTTTGCAACGGCGGAGCACAAACCAACGCGTGCGGGGATATATCTTGATGCCAAGCGCACCCGACACGAGAAGGATCGCCTGGCCAAGTGGGGCACCTCGAGACCGCAACGCAAAACTCGACGCCAAAAATAACGGACTAACAACGATCCCTCCCGAGTTTTCCTTGCCGCTTGGCCAAGGGTGGTGGTAGCGTTCTTCGATCAATTTTTACTGATGAAGATTATACGTTTTCTGGACGAACAGGGTGAGTCGCGGCACGGCGCACAGCATGACGACGGCTCTGTGACCCGCATCGATGGCTGCATCTTCGGCGAGTACAACGACACCGGCGAGGCGACACCGGTGACAAAACTGCTCGCGCCGCTGGAGCCGGCCGCCGTGTTGTGCATTGGCCTGAACTACCGCAAACACGCCGAAGAAGGCGGAGCGGACATCCCGAAGCACCCGGTGCTGTTCATGAAGATGCCAAGCACCGTGCAAAACCCGTGCGATCCGATCCTCCTGCCAACTCACCTCAAGAGTGACGCGGTGGACTACGAGTGCGAACTTGCCGTCGTTATCGGCAGAGACTGCAAAAACGTTTCAAAAGCCGACGCGCTGGATTACGTGCTCGGCTACACCTGCGCCAACGACGTCAGCGCGCGCGACTGGCAAAAAACTGGCGGCGGCGGCCAGTGGTGCCGAGGCAAGACGTTCGACACATTCTGCCCGCTTGGTCCGGTGCTCGTGACCGGTGACGAGATTTCGAACCCGAATACGCTCGGCATCAGAACCATTCTCAATGACGAGGTAATGCAGGACTGGAACACCGACGACATGATTTTCGACGTACCCACGTTGATTGAGTTCCTCAGCGGCAGCACCCGGCTTGCCGCCGGCACGGTAATCCTCACCGGCACACCTCATGGCGTCGGCTTCGCCCGGACTCCGCCGGTGCTGTTCAAGGACGGCGACAGCATCACCGTAGAGATCGACGGCATCGGCCAGCTAACCAATCCGGTAAAGGACGAGTCGCCGTAGCAATAACAACCCGCTTCCCCAAGTGTTTGGGGTTGGACTCTCTTGCACTTCAGCGTGGCCCGTAGTGTAGAGCGTCGTTTCCCAGTTCCAGGCTGTAGTTGTAGTTTTCCCTCTTGACGAATTCCACGTGTGCATCGGCGAACAGTATATTCTCGCCTGCTGCGCCATGGTTATCCCCCTCGTCAGGATAATTGTTCATCGCCCCGGGATATGAATAATCGGCCTCTTTAATCAGCCAGATCTCGGACGGCCCTGTCACGTGACCCTTGAGACCGAAATCGGTGTTGGCGTGGACATAATTGCTGACCACGGACTCGGTTTTTAGGATGCCTTGGCAGCCGGTCGGCCCGACATACGGGAACCCCTTCGTGTAGCGCCTGTTTGGAACCCCGTTCCAGTTCATGCACCCAAAAATCTCATAGCTGATTCCCGGTTTCGCTCCCTTGTCGGCGGCGAACCGTTGCAGGTCGATATAGATTTCCGTCTGACCATGGAGCCGCTCAATATAGCGCCTGTCGGTGACGCGGACGGCGAGGTTTCTGCCTCGTTTGTCTTGGGTAGGGATGAAATTTTGAGTGTCGGGACAGGTCACCGACTTGAGGTTCGGCAGGAATGCTGGGAACAGCCAGTTCATGTCATCGTCACAGGCGGCATTGAACTTTGGGCCATTCCAGTCGACACCTGAGAGCACGCCCCGTGGGTCATCGTTTGCGTAGGATTGGCTG
>DASCOW010000159.1:0-2142 GCA_036012205.1 Verrucomicrobiota bacterium | reverse complement strand
TGGCGTGCAAAAAAAAGAATACCTTGCCAAGTACTCTGCTGACCGTGTGCGCAACTTCTCCAACGTCTGGCTTGGCACGACGATGGTCTGCGGCGAGTGTCACGATCACAAATATGACCCGTTTACACAGCGCGATTTTTATAGTTTGGCGGCGTTTTTCGCCGATGTGGATGACGACAAGACGTTCAGCGGCACCAACACGCTCCCAACTAAGCGCGAACCAGAGATGCAAGTCCTCTCTCCGTTGGCTGTGTCGCAGGCCAAGCCTACTCGGACGATGGTCACCGGCCGCATCAAGCCGCGCCCAATCCGAATTTTACCGCGCGGCAACTGGATGGACGACTCGGGCAAAATCGTTGTGCCGGCTGTACCGGCTGCCCTGCTGGAACTCAAAATCAAGGGCCGTGCGACTCGACTCGACTTGGCCCGGTGGCTCGCATCCTCCGATAACCCACTGACTGCACGCGTGTTTGTCAACCGGCTTTGGTATTTATTTTTTGGCGCCGGCCTTTCTCGCTCGCTCGATGACATCGGCTCGCAGGGAGATTGGCCGACTCATCCAGCTTTGCTTGACTGGCTAGCCGTCGAGTTTGTAGAGAGCGGCTGGGACATCAAGCACATTGTCCGTCTCATCGTCACGTCGAGCGCCTATCGGCAGTCATCCCTCGTCGGTCCGGAATTACACCAGCACGACCCGGATAACCGCCGGTTTGCGAGGCAGGGCCGGTTCCGGCTTTCGGCTGAGACCATCCGCGACAACGCGCTGGAGATCGGCGGCCTGCTGAACTATCAAATGGGTGGCCGTGTTGCCAAGCCATACCAGCCTGTGGGCTACTACACTCCGCTCAATTTCCCCAAGCGCACCTACAAGGCTGACATGAACCCCAATCAGTATCGTCGCGGCGTGTACGTTCATTGGCAGCGGCAGTTCCTACACCCGATGTTTCGCGCATTTGATGCCCCGACGCGCGAGGAGTGCACTGCACAACGGCCCGTCAGCAACACGCCGTTGGCTGCGCTCACGCTGATGAACGATCCCACGTTCATCGAGGCAGCCAGAGGACTCTCACTCCGGATCCTTAACGAAGGCGGCTCCTCCGATCGGCATCGTCTGGCTTGGGCATGGCAAACAGCACTGGGCCGTGAGCCGAACCGCGAAGAGTTCGCCGTGGCAAAGGCGTTGCTCGGCGAAACACGCAAACGCTACCAAGCCGACGTCAAGGCGGCCGACGAGTTACTTGCCGTCGGTATGTTGAAACTGCCGGGCGGCTTGGCTAGTTCGGAGGCCGCTGCGTGGACGGTGCTTGGCCAAGCGTTGTTGAATCTTAGCGAAACTATTACTCGAAACTGACATGCAACCATCAGAACCGCAATTAGATACGCTTATAAACCGTCGCTCCTTTTTGAGCTGCACATCGCTTGGTCTTGGTGCCACTGCGCTGGCCACCCTGGCCAAGCCGAACTGGCTTAACGCCGCGCAGACGCGGGACGCCACCGGCGGTTTGCCCGGGCTGCCGCATCATGCGCCCAAGGCCAAGCGGGTGATTTTTCTCTGCATGGCAGGTGGCCCGTCGCACTTGGAGACGTTTGACTACAAGCCGGAGCTGACTCGGCTCGACGGCCAGCCGATGCCGGACTCATTCACCAGCGGCCAACCGATTGCCCAGTTACAGAATCAAAAACTCAAGTGCCTTGGCCCGTTGTTTCCGTTTAATCGGCACGGCCAATCTGGGCAGATGATTTCGGATGTCTTGCCAGGCACTGCCACCATTGCCGATGACATCGCGATCGTGCGCTCGATGCACACTGACCAGATCAACCATGATCCGGCCCATACGGTGATGAACACCGGCACGTCGATTTCAGGCTTCCCGAGCATGGGCGCCTGGGTTACCTACGGTTTGGGCCTAATGAGCGAGGATTTGCCGGGATTTGTGGTGCTGACCAGTGAGGGCGGCCGCAATCCGCAGCCGATCTCGTCGCGCCAGTGGGGGGCCGGTTTTTTGCCGAGCCGCCATCAGGGCGTCCAGTTTTTCTCCCAAGGCGATCCAGTTCATTACGTCCGATCTGCGCCTGGCGTGAACCGCGAGCAGGCGCGCGGCTTCGTCGAGACGGTTGGCAAACTCAACCGCCTGCGCAACG
>DASCOW010000158.1:0-8337 GCA_036012205.1 Verrucomicrobiota bacterium | reverse complement strand
AGCCCAAGAGGAACATGAATAATAGGTTTCTTTTCATGAGATTCAACAAACAGCCCCGAGGTCAAAACCCGAACTCCTCCGCCGGGGTAGCCGCCTCCGCAGAGAAGAACGATTCAAGTCAGAAATCCTGGCTCGATTTTCGTTTTTTGTCTCCTAGTCAGTCGCTTGGCCAAGGGCGGGGTTCAGCCTTGGGGCGCGAGGCGGATGGATTTCAGATCGATCAAAAAACTGTCCAGTTCGCCGGTCGACCGGCCGCCGGTGCACTGTCTGTCGTCGCATGAGCATGGCAACGGGATGTATCTCATCTTCAGCAACGGCATAGGCATCGACGGTGATGAGGTAGCGCACCGGCAATGCGATGATCTTCAATCCCTACGGCGAAACCATGCGGAAACGTCGACCGCTGACGACAAAATGATCGTCGTAGACCTCGAACCGGAGCAATTGACGATGTACGTGGCATGCGATGGATTCGGTCGCGCCATCCGGATTTGCACGAGAGCTTGTCCAAAACGGTCGGCCGCGAGAAGCACACGGATACCTTCCGTTCCTAGTGAATCGAAAAGTCGAACTGAACCTCTGTCCAAGCGGCTTGGTTTCAGCGACTGGAACTGCCCCACCAGATGTCGTTGGGTGCGACTGGGGGGCGCCCGCTTGTTTGCGCCATCTCATAGAATTCTCTGTAAGTCAGGTTGACTGAGGCGCCGGAGACAATACCCACAGTGGCCGCCCCGCCGACGTCCTGACGATTGTTTGTATTGGTTCCGCCGGTTTTGTGGCGCTGGGAGATGCCCTCGGATGGCTGGTTGCCGGCATCGTTGAACCAGAATGGAGTGGTGTCATCGGTTTCCCACTGTACTATATCGCCGGGTTCGGTGGCTGAAATCTTGCGGACCCTGCTTGCGTTGTAGCTTCCCGTTGCAGGGCTGGGGTTGTTGTGGAAGAAAATAATGTTCCCGTTCCATGTGTAACTGGTCAACTTGATGGGGCGCTGGAGGAATAGCCTACTGTTGCTCCCGGTTGAGGTGGCTTTGTCCTTGGGGCACATGAGCACTTGTGGATTGTTTCCCAGATAGTTTCCCAGTTGGCCGTGTTTGAAGGATTCGTACTGGCCGGCCAGCTGTTCTTGCAGGCCCCTCATCGTGGTTGTGCTGGAGTAAGTAGGCATCGCGGTTGTGCCTGTCCAATTGTGGCTGGACACGTTGCATCGTCCTCCTGCGGGGAATCTTGTGGAGTTCTCCGGTCCGCTGCCGGCATAGGCCCATCCGGTCGGTCCGCTTCCGTTGCCTCCCCAGGTGGGGTGTGGGAGATATTCTTCGTAGTCGCCAGTGAACATGTTCAACGCCAGCATGATTTGCTTGTTGTTGTTCCAGTCGATGGAGTTGTGAGCTTTGTCCTTGGCCCGGGCCAGGGCGGGGAGGAGAAGACCGGCCAGAATGGCGATGATGGCGATCACCACCAGTAACTCGATCAGTGTGAAGCCAAGGATGACTCTGGTACTCAGTGAGTTGCGTACGGTTAAGTTTTTCATAGTATGAGATATATGATCGAAGCCAAGCGATATGGCTTTGGATCAACGAATCGGCAGACCGGGAAACTAGCCCGGCTCACTAAGGTCGTCAAATGCAAATGTGGTGGAGGTGAGTATAAGTTTTGTGCTTGGTCAAGTGTTTAAATGCGGATGCACGCAAAGCAACGCGGATGGAGCGGCCGTCTTCTGAGCAGTGAGTTTTAAGGGATACCAACTAGGGCGATACAGGTTCCGTCTCGTATTGAAGATGGTGGAACGCCTTCTCCTTCTCTCCTCTTCTTCCGCTGGGAGAGGAAGCCGAGAGGAGCATACGCGGCTCGCCAAGACCGGCCCGCGAGCCGCTGTGCGCTCCTCAATTGCCCAAGCGCACGCTGGCTGGTTCCGTTTCCCTAATGGAGAGTGCGGCTGGGAACTTCGTCTTTCGACATTCCTTGGTCGGTGTTCAATGTTGGTTTTCTTCATCCGTTTGAATGATGAATATTGAACTAGAAATGTCCAAAACCTGAGTTCTCCCGTCTTGGCGGCTTGGGTAAGGCTCTTGGTCAAGCGTGGACTGCTCCGTACTGCCACCGCACTCTCCAAGGACGAAAAAAAAGACCCTTCCGGTAGGAAGGGTCTTTGAAAGCTTGTTGGAACGAATTACTGCCCGCGCGGGAACATCAATTCGTTGTCGTTGTCGCTTGAGTCGATCATGTATTGAGCGAGTCTCGAAGCGCTGGCTTGCTGGCAGGAGGAGTCAGACAACAGGAGGTCGCCTTGGTTCTCGTGAAGGCTCTCCGTCCAGATTGGAGTCTTTTTGGTGGTGAACTTTTTGCCAATCTTTTGGTGTGCTCCCTTTTTGTCGTTGTCGTTGTTGTACTTGCCGAAAGCGACGTTTCGATCGCCGGACAGGACGTTGTTCGGCTTGGCTTCGTCAGCACCCTTGCCGAGGAAGTAGCTCATGCTCAGGTTGCCGGTCGTGCCGCCAAACGCAACCGTGCTTCTGCCAGCCGCACCGCGGGGCTTCTTCTCGGCAAATGTGTTCGCCTGATTGCGGTTGCCGTCGCGCGGGCATCGAACAACCTTCGGGTTGCTCAGTTCGTTTGAGAGAGCCATCCAGTGGCGGAAGTTTGACTTGTACTTGCTGCTGGGCAAATACTCGGCAGAACCGCCTTCCAACTCCGGCACCTGCCACGGGAACCGATCCTGGTTGTCCGTCGCGTAGATGCGGGTGGCGATGCCAACCTGTTTGAGGTTGTTCACGCAGGCGATGCGCTGCGCTTTGGCTTTTGCCTTTGCCAATGCGGGCAGGAGCATGCCGGCCAGAATGGCAATGATTGCGATAACGACCAACAGCTCGATGAGCGTGAAGGCCCCGACTTTGTATTTTTGATAACGCTTCATGATGCGGTTCTCGGTTTAATATATTTTTGTTAACAGTTAACGATTCACCTCACGGGTAAATGGAAGGCGAAGCTTCGTGCCTAATTGGACCCTTGTCAACGCCAAACATAAAAAAAATTAGCACACAAAATGCCACGCTTTTACAGGCCATAACGGAGGGTTATTCCGTATTCGAAGCAGTGCGCTGAAGCGTGAAGACCACCCGAATCGCGTGAACGTCACGCACAAGACGATATCCGTGCAGCACTCATTCAAGTCGCCTCCAATCTTTCTGCACCCGCAGAATGTTTGGAAACAGCGTCGAAGGCGCGACTTTTGAAGTCGGGGCGATGTCTCATTATTGGTCTCCCAGTTGACGTTGTTTTTGGAATGTTAGCGTTGTGGGAGATTGCGTGGCGGGATACAAGCGTGGCGGTGGCAATGAAATTGCTAGAGGCACACCGGAGGTTTGGCCGATCCAGTTGCCGCACCATCACTGATGAATCTTGAAAATCGACTTCTGCGCTTGTTAGAGCGCAAACAGTACGTCCCAGCCAGGGTGGACGACATCACCAAAAAACTTGGGCTTGGCCAGGCGCAGGCCAGTGAGGTGCGGCGTGAGTTGCGTGATCTTGTGCGATCGGGCCGGGTGGTTCGTCTGCCGGACAAACGGTTTGCGCTGCCGGCCGATGAGGATCTGGTCGCTGGTCGCATCCTGATGAACCGCCGGGGTGGCGGACGGGTTGTCACCACCGACGCGTCGCAGCCGTCGATCGACATCGCGCCCAACGCCGCGCGCACTGCCATGAATAACGACCGCGTGCTCGTGCTGGTGGAGCGCGCGGCATTGCCCAACCGCGAGCGCGGCCGTGGTCGGCGCGCGCCGTCGGAGCCAAGCGGGCGGGTGGTCGAGGTTCTTGAGCGCGCCCGCACTCAGGTGGTCGGCACGCTGGAGAAGTCGCGGCAGCTTTGGTACATCGTGCCGAGTGACCCGCGGATCACGCACGATATTTATTTGCCCAAGCTTGGCCAAACGACCAAGCCGAAAGCCAGGCGAGGCGACAAGGTGGTTGTCGAGATCACCGAGTGGCCGTCGCGTCATAACGCGCCAGAGGGCAGGCTGCTCGAGGTGATCGGCAGTCCGGGTGCGCCGGGCGTCGATGTCGAGTCGGTGATCCGGCAGTACGAACTGCCAACGCGCTTCCCGGCCAAAGCCAAGGCCGAGGCCCGGCGCTTGGGTACGAAAGTAACGGTGACCGACCGCAAGGGCCGTCGGGATTGCCGCAAGCATCTCGTCGTGACGATCGACCCGGTGGATGCGCGTGACTTTGACGACGCCATTTCGCTGGAACGCATCGAGGGGCGGCGCTGGCGGTTGTGGGTACACATCGCCGACGTGTCGCACTACGTCACGCCTGGGAGCGCTCTCGACAAGGAGGCGCGGCAGCGCGGCAACTCGACATATCTCATCGACCGCGTCATCCCGATGCTACCGGAGGAGTTGAGCAACGAGCTCTGCTCGCTCAAACCGGGGGTGGATCGGCTGGCGCGCAGTGTGGAGTTTGTGCTTAGCGCGAACGGCCGGATTGAGCAGGCGAAGTTCCACTCGACAGTCATTTGTTCGAAACGCCGTTTTTCCTACGATGAGGCGATGGCGATCCTCAATCGCGAGCCGGACGGCGATGTCGAGCGAATGCTGCACAATGCCCATCGCCTCGCGCAGAAGCTGCGGCAGGCGCGCTTCCGGGCAGGCGCGCTGGATCTCGATATGCCGGAGCATAAGGTGCTGCTCGACGCCAAGAGCCGGTTGAGCGAGGTGCGTCGGGTGGAGAACGACGTGTCGCACCAGTTGATTGAGGAATTCATGCTGTTGGCCAACGAGGCTGTCGCGAAGGAAATCAAGCGGCGCCGCGTCAAGGCGATCCACCGTGTCCACGACGAGCCGGACACCGAGAAACTCGACAACCTCCGGGCGCAGGCGGCGTTGATGGGAGTGCGCGCTGGCAACTTGGCCGACCAGAAACAGGCCGGCAAATTTCTCGCGGGTCTCAAGGGGCACCCGCTCGCCGACGTCTTTCGGATCGGCTACCTGCGCTGCATGAAACGCGCCTGCTATTCGACGGAGCCGATCGGCCACTACGGTCTGGCCAAGGACGACTACGTGCACTTCACCTCGCCGATCCGCCGGTACGCCGACCTAATCGTACACCGTATCGTTTACCAGCACGCCAAGCTCGATGACACGGCGCTCGCCACGGCGGCCGACCACATTTCGCTCACCGAGCGCAACTCCGCCGACGCCGAGATGGACAGCAAGATCATCACACTGCTGACGCATCTTCAGCGGCAGCTCGATCGCCGCAAGCTGGAGACGTATACGGCCATGGTCACCGACGTGCGCCACATTGGCGCGATGGTGGATATTACCGAGCTGGGGTTCAAGGGCCTGGTAAAGCGCTTCAGCATGAGCGACGACCATTACCGGTTTGTGCCGGAGCGAGGCCGACTTGTTGGCCGTCGGCGCGGCAACGAGATCGCGCCGGGCGATCAGCTGAAGGTGCAGATCGAAGCGGTTGACCTGCTCAAGAAACAGGCCGACTTCCGAGTCATCAAACCGCAGGCGGCCAAGGGCAAAAAGAAAACAATGCCAGCCCGGAAAAGCAGTCCGAATAAATCTCCCAAACGCCAAGGCAAACCAAGGCAACCCAAAGCCAAGCGCAGACGAAATTGAAACACCCTACAAAATATGGGGTTGCACTGCTTACAGCCGGCTTGGGCATGGGCGGTTTTTTGAACCGCAACGAATGGGATTCAACTTGCGTCGAAGAGCAGGCGACGAATCGCACTCGTACATTGTCATTTGCACCTCGTGCTCGAATTGATCCTCCTGTTTTTACGAGTGCGAGGGACGAGGGCAGTTTGAGATTGGCAAAGGCAATTGATCGTGGCCAAGCGTTGCGGTTGCAACTGCCCGGGCGCGAACCGCTCGACTTTTCGTTTCGCGACTTTCCGCTGTTAGCCGACGGTTATCGCACAACGCTTGGCCAAACGGATCGGCTTGACGCCGGGCTGCGGGTGTTCGAGGGCCGCGCGATAGGCGCCGCTGGCCGACTGCACACGGCGACGCTGGCGTTGGCCGACCGCTCCGTCGCCGGTGTGGTGCGCCTGGCCGACGGCGAACCGGTGCAGTTGCGGCGCGTCGCCGGCGAGGGATTCGAGGCACTCACCACTTCGCCGCCGAACCTTTCGTGTGAGCGCAACCCACGAACCGGTGTGTACCGGACGATGTTGCTCGACGGCTTGGCCAAGCCGGACTGGAGTCAAGCTGAGCCGGCCAAGCTTGAGCCGTCGCCGGAATACCCGGCGCTGGCCAGTTCGGGCATCAATCCGGTGAACGGCGCGCCGACGCTGGTGCTCGGCAGCCCGGCCAGTCCGCCGCGCTACGAGGCGTCGCTGAAGGTGGCTACGATCATCGTCGCGCTTGACAAATCGGCGACCGGCTTGAACGCAAAAAACCATCTCGCCGGAGTGACCAGCCGGTACCTCGCGCTGCTGGCCAACGTCGCTGCGATTTACGAGAACCAGCTCGGCGTGCGGTTGCTTGTGCAGGAGATGATCCTCACGCCCGACTCGAACGCTTACGAGGATATCCCATTCGACAGCAATGGCGGCACGCTGGATCAGTTCGCGGACTGGGTGCAGCGGTGGCGCCCCGAGGCCACATACGGGCAGACGGCGTCGATCCGTTTTGGAGACGGCTTGAGTGGTGGCATCTTGGGCATTGCCTACCAAAACGCGTTGCACACGAGGAACGGTGTAAGTGTCATGCAGACCGGTTTTGGCTGGGCACTCACCTCCCACGAAGTGGGGCATATTTTTGGTTCGGGCCACTCGAACGGCGGCGTCATGAACGCGCAGTACTCCACCAAGTTGCGCTCGTTCTTCACGGACATTGAAGGACAGGAGTACACCGCGGCAATGCAGATTTACAGCCAGTCAAGCGGCCGACTCGACGGCCCGGCGTCCATGCGCAATCCGGGGGAGATGCCGTTCGCCCAGGACAACGTCGCGTGGGGCGCACCGGGCGAGCCGATCCGTTGCGACGTGTTGGCCAACGATCTGAAGCAAGTTTATCGCGGACAGGAAAATAACCTCACATTGGCCGAGGTCGGGCAGGTGACGCCGCGCTATGCGGGGTCGGTCGCCATTGAGGCGGGGCAGGTGGTGTTCACGCCATCGACCGGCTTTGCGGGAACCGCTTGGTTCAGCTACACGCTGCACGGCGACGCCGGGCGTGGTTGGCTGCACAAGGGCGATGTGGCCGTGGTTGTCGGCGATCCCGAAGGCAGTGTTTTCGAGATGGACATTGCTGCCGGCCAGTCGCGAACGTTCAAGCTGCCGGGCAGCGGCAGCATCACCCAGGTGCGTGCCCCCAAGCAGGCGATTTTGCACGAGACGATTAGCAGTTCGTCCGTTTATGTTTTGCGCGTGAACAAAGACGCAAAGGGCAGCGAAAGCATCCAGTACCGCGCCGGAGGAAAGAGGCAGACACTCAAGCTGAATTACATCAACGAACCGCCGGTTGCCGAGCCGGACGTGCTGTACCTCTCCGCCGGAGAGTCGGTGAGTTTCAATCCGCTCACCAATGACCATGCGGCCGGGTTGCGCGGCGCTTTCAAGACAGAGCCTGTCATCGCTGTCAGCACCGCCGGCGAGGGGCGTGACGGGCAAGATTATTTTCCTGACGGCTTCCGGTTGTTCAGTGCGCAGTCAAAAGCCAGTCCGCTGGGCAGCTTGACTGTCCATCGCTCGCCGGTCCTGCGAAACGGTCGGCGTCGAAATGATCCAAACGGCCTGCTGACATTCAAGGCCAAGAGTTCCGCTAGCGGCAGCGGAACGATCGAGTATACAATCGAGGACGCGCTTGGCCAACGGGCCAAGGGCATGATTCAAGTCATCGTGTCGGGTTCGAGTGACACGCTGCTTGGTTCGGGTGGTTACGCGCGCGCCTGGGTGCCGACCAGCGACCGCTACGGCGGCTCGTGGATTACGCTGGACTTCAACGACAACACTTGGAAACGCGGCCGCCAGGGGGCCGGGTACGAACGCAGCAGTGGCTACCAGTCGCTGATCAGTTCCACACTGAATTTTCGCACGCAACTCTACAACAAAACCGAGTCGCTGTATCTGCGGTACGCCTTTGACATCGACGATCCAGGGGTGATCGACGGGCTTAAGCTGCGCATGAAATACGACGACGGTTTCGTTGCCTACCTCAATGGCAAACGAGTGGTCTCCGCCAACGCGCCCTCGAGCCCACAGTGGAACTCCGGCGCAACGACCACGCACGATGACTCGCTGGCGGTGCAGTTCGAGTCGTTCGACATTACTGCGCACCGTGAACAGTTGCGCGGTGGCAAAAACATCCTCGCCATTCACGGGCT